>JAYSYB010000122.1:0-6728 GCA_043716775.1 Rubrivivax sp. | reverse complement strand
TAGCTCTGACTAAGCTCCTCGATGTGCTTTTGCAGTTGCTCGGGCATTGCCTGCAGCTTGTGCGTGCGCACCAGTTCAGCCACCACCAGTCCCAGGCGCACACGGCGCTCGGCTTGGGGCTTGAAAATCTCGGCGGGAATGGGCGCCGTGTCGGCGTCTTTCACGCCGCGTTGTTTCAAGTCGGCGCGGGCCGACTCGATCAGGCGGTCGCTCTCGGCGGCCACCAGCGCGTTCGGCAATTCAAGCTGAGCCGACTGCGACAGCGCTTCCATCACGGCGCCCTTGTTGCGGGCGAGTACGCGGAACTTCACTTCGCGCTCGAGGTTCTTCTTCACGTCGGCACGCAGGCCTTCGACGGTGCCTTCCTTGATGCCAAGCGCCTTGGCGAACGCTTCATCAACCACCGGCAGGTTTGCGGCTTCGATCTTCTTCAGCGTGACCATGAAATCGGCTTCCTTGCCGGCCACGTCCTTGCCCTGATATTCGGCCGGGAACTGCAGCGGGAAGGTCTTGCTTTCGCCCACTTTCATGCCGCGCACGGCCTGGTCAAACTGCTCCAGCATCTGGCCTTCGCCGATGACGAACTGAAAGGCTTCGGCGGCACCGCCCGAGAACGGCTCGCCGTCGATCTTGCCTTCGAAGTCGATCGTCACGCGGTCCGTTTCAGCAGCGCCTTCTGCAGCGGGGCGCAGGCCGAAGGTGCGGCGCTGCTTGCGCAGGATGTCCACGGTCCGGTCAATCGCGGCTTCGCTCACTTCGGTGCTGACACGCTCCACCTCCGCGCTCGTCAGGTCCCCGAGGGTCACCTCAGGATAGACCTCGAACGTGGCGTCGAAAGCCATGTGACCTTCGGGCGCCTGTTCTTTCTGCGCGATGCGCGGCTGACCGGCGACGCGCAACTTGGCCTCCGTAGCAGCGTCACTGAAGGCCTGACCCACGCGGTCGTTGACCACCTCATACTGGACCGAGTAGCCATAACGCTGCGTCACCACCGACATTGGCACTTTGCCCGGCCGAAAACCATCGGCCTTGACGGTGCGCGAGAGTTTCTTCAAGCGGGTCTCGACCTCGCCATTGATGGTCTGGGCGGCCAGCGTCAGGGTTATGCGGCGCTCGAGCTTTTCTAGGGTTTCAACTTGGACGGCCATGGTGTCTCTTTGGAAGGCTTGTGAAAACGCTTTTGTGGACTGATGTGCGGACTGTTGCTGGTGCGCGGGGCCGGACTCGAACCGGCACGCCCGTGAAGGCGTCAGGACCTAAACCTGGTGCGTCTACCAATTTCGCCACCCGCGCGGGCAGTGCACCGCTCCAGCGGCAAATCGAGGATTTTAGCGTCAGCGCCAGCCACGTCATGGCCCGCGCCTTCAGGCGGCTTTGCCTTGCCCTTCACGCTTGGCGGGGAACCAGGCGGCATACATTGCCGGCAAGGCCCGCAAGGTCAACACGGGGGCCACGGCAAGGCCGCCCGTGATGGCCACGCCATTGGGCCCCAGAACACGCTGCGCGACAACGGGATCATCGCCAGCACCGCCGCCGCCGCCGTCAGCACGATGGGCCTGAAGCGCCGCCAGCGCGTCTGTCAATGCACCCGTGTTTGCAGTAGGCGGGGCCAGTTCCTCGGGGAAGTTGTCAGAATCGCATCCCGTGAGCGTGCAGCACTATGAAAACTTTCCCGTCGCCTCGCTGCTGTGCCCACCGGCGCTGCGGCCGGTGGTCACCGCCATCTACCACTTTGCACGCACGGCAGACGACTTGGCAGATGAGGGCAGCGCCACCGCCGATGACCGCCTGGCCGACCTGGCCCAATATCGGCGCGACCTGCATGCCACCGCCCGGTCCGCCCCGCCCAGCCCGCGCTGGCAGGCGCAGTTTGCAGCCCTGGGGGCACAGCTGCAGCGTCACGCCTTGCCGCTGCCCCTGCTGCACGCATTGCTCGACGCCTTTGAGCAAGACGTGCGCAGCCCCGACTACGCCGACCGCGCCGCGCTGATGGACTATTGCAGCCGATCGGCCAACCCGGTGGGCCGGCTGCTGTTGCACCTGTACGGCATCGACGACCGCGTGTCGCTGCAGCAGTCCGATGCCATCTGCAGCTCGTTGCAACTCATCAACTTCTGGCAAGACCTGAGCGTGGACGGGCCGCGCGGGCGCCACTACGTGCCAGTGGCTGACTTGCAAGCGCATGGTGTCAGCGCAGCCGAACTCGCCGCCGCCACCGACAGCCCGCGTGCGCAGGACCTGGTTCGCAGCCTGTGCGACTGGGCTGAAGCGCTGATGCAACGAGGCGCGCCTCTGGCCAAGCGCGTGCCGGGCCGATCGGGCTGGGAACTGCGGCTGGTGGTGCAGGGTGGCCTGCGCATTCTTGAGAAAATCCGCCGCATGAACTATGCCGTGCTGCTGCAGCGCCCCCGGCTCACCGCCCTGGACGTGCCCGTTTTGCTGTGGCGCGCAGCGCGCATGAACGGCATGGGCAGCCCGCTGAGATGACGCCCGAACAATATGTGCAAGACAAGGCCGCTGCCAGCGGGTCTTCGTTCTATTACGCCTTCCTTTTCCTCCCGCCGCCGCAGCGCGCCGCCATCACCGCGTTCTATGCCTTCTGCCGCGAAGTCGATGACGTGGTGGACGAGACGCTGGACGCCAGCGTCGCCTCCAGCAAACTGCAGTGGTGGCGCAAGGAAGTCACGCAGGCATTCGCCGGCACACCCAGCCACCCGGTGATGCGCGCGCTGATGCCGCTGACAGCGGACTTCCGCATCGAAGAGTCGCACCTGTCGGCGGTGATTGAAGGCTGCCAAACTGACCTTGATCAGACCCGTTTCCTCGACTTCCCGGCGCTGCAGCGCTACTGCCACCTGGTGGCCGGCGTTGTGGGTGAAGTGGCAGCCAACATCTTCGGCCGCACCATGCCCGCTACCGTGCAGTACGCGCACCATCTGGGGCTGGCCATGCAACTCACCAACATCATCCGCGACGTGGGCGACGACGCTCGCCGCGGTCGCATTTATCTGCCGGTGGCGGAACTGCAGCGCTTTGATGTGAAGGCGCACGAACTGCTGCAACGCGCCGCACCCTGGGGCTACAGCAACCGCTTCCAGGCGTTGATGCGCTTCCAGGCCGAACGCGCCCACGCCACCTTCGACGCCGCACTGCGCCTGCTGCCCGATACCGACCGCGCGGCGCAGAAGCCGGGCCTGATGATGGCCAACATCTACCGCACGCTGCTGCGCGAAATCGAGGCCCAGCAGTTCCAGGTGCTGCACCAGCGCACCTCGCTGACGCCGCTGCGCAAGCTGTGGATTGCCACCAAGACCCATCTGCGTGGGCGCTGAAGGCTTGAAGCTGGCGGTCATCGGTGGCGGCTGGGCTGGCCTGGCTGCCGCCGTGCGGGCCACCGAAGCGGGCCATCAAGTGACGCTGTATGAAATGGCGCACCACTGGGGTGGCCGTGCGCGCAGTGTCGATGTTGAAGGCCTGGCGCTGGACAACGGCCAGCACATCCTCATCGGCGCCTACACCCGGACGCTGGCGCTGATGGCCACCGTGAGGCCGGTGGCCGGCAACGCAGCAGGTGGCCTGCACCGGCAGCCGTTGGAACTGCGCTTCCCGGACGGCCGTGGCCTGCGCACGCCGGCGGGGCCGGCGTGGCTGGTCTTTCCAGCAACCGTGGCCACCTGCGTGGGCTGGAGCTGGCGCGACCGCCTGGCGCTACTGCTCGCATCCGCAGGCTGGGCGGTCCGGGGCTTTAGCTGCCCGCCCGGCATGACCGTGGCAGCGTTGTGCGGGTCGCTGCCATCGGCCGTACGGCAGTTGCTGATCGACCCGCTGTGCGTGGCCGCACTTAACACGCCGGCGCAGGATGCCAGCGCGGCCGTTTTCCTGAGAGTGCTGCGCGATGCGCTTTTCGGCGGCCATGGCTCGTCCGATCTGCTGCTGCCGCGGCAGCCCTTGAGCGCGCTGCTGCCCGAGCCCGCTGCCGCCTGGCTGCAATCGCAAGGCGCTGCCCTGCGACCCGGTGCGCGGGTTGACGCGGTGGCCCGCAGCGGCAACGGTTGGCTTGTCGACGGCGAGCCCTTTGACAACGTGCTGCTGGCCTGCAGCGCCACAGAAGCAGCCCGGCTGGCGCAGCCCCATGCGCCGGGTTGGGCCAGCACCGCGCGGGCCATCGGCTACGAGCCGATCGTCACCGTGTACCTGCGCTGCGCGGGCGCGCGTTTGCCATGCCGTTTGACTGCGTTGCTGGAGGGGCCAGACGCACCGGCGCAGTTTGCTTTTGACCACGGCGCTCTGGGCGCCACACCGGGCATCTTTGCCTTTGTGGTCAGCGGCGCGCGCGCCTGGGTCGAAAAAGGTCTGGATGCCACCGGCGAGGCCGTGCTTCAGCAAGCGCTGCAGGCCTTTGCACCCGGCACCTGGCCGACAGCGCCCACCGTGTTGCGGGTGATGGCGGAGAAGCGCGCCACCTTTCGTTGCACACCCGGCCTGCTGCGCCCGGCAGCAGCGCTGGTGCCGGGCCTGGTGGCCGCCGGCGACTACATCGCCGGCCCCTACCCGGCCACGCTGGAAGGCGCAGTGCGCAGCGCGGAAAGCGCCTTGCGGCTGTTGGCGCCGACTGCAAGCTAACCGACCCAGTCAGCGGCGCGAGAACGGTGGCGCAAACGGGGCCGACAGCGGCTCGCCCACAAACAAGCTCTGCTGGGGCCAGGCCACACTTTTCCAGTAGGCCTCAATGGCGGTGCTGCCCTGCAGGTAGTGCAGCAGCAGCAGCAGCACCTGCGGGTGCGGAAACTTCTGCGGGTGGTTGCAGGGCTCAGTCACCGCGCCGTGGCTGGCCGTCGCGCCCGAGGCAATCCAGTCCAGGGCTGTGCTCTGGCCGTGCCCACCCTGTACATCGCCGCCGTAGGACGTCAGGTGGTCACCCAGGCCGCGAGGCACCCATTGCGGCGCCGGGTTCAGCGCCACGCGCGCGCTGCCGGTGGCGGCCAAGAGAAGCCGTCCCGACCGGGCAGCGCTGCAGCGGGTGCGATGCGCACAGTCACACCCAGCGCAGGGGGCAGGCCCATGCCCGGGTAGAACGCCATGCGCACGCGGCGCGCGGCATCGTCGGTGGTCAGCAGCAGCGCCTGCACCGGTGCGCGGCCCGGGCGCAGCAGGCTGCCGTCGGCTGCCACGCCGCGGTCGATCAGCGCACGGGCCTCGTCCACGTTGTGCGCTGCCAGCAGCATCGACGGCCGCCAGCCTGGGCTGAACAGCGGCCGCGATGACGCCGAATTGAAGTAGCCCGAACTGCGCGAGGCGGCGCAGCCGCTGCCACACAAGTCGGCGTCAAAGCCCAGCGCCAGCGCGCCGGTGATCGAATTGCACTCCGCCGCGTAGGGCGCAGACCAAGCCAGTGCCAGCGCCTGCGTCGCGGGGCCGAAGAAGGCTTCCACGCTGCGGTGGAAGACCAGGAATTCCTCGCGATTCAGCGCGACGCGTTTGGGCATTTCCGGGCGCAGCACCTGGGCTGGCTGCAGCCCGCGAGCGGCGATGCAGTGCGCGCCCACGGCCACCGAGTGTGGGTCTGCCGTGTTGATGACGAGGCCGATGTCGGCGGCATTCAGGCGGCCGGTCAGGCGGGGCACGGCCAATGACACACAGCCTGGTACAGGCACGGACGTGGCCGATGCGGCGGCTTCCTGCGCCAAGGCCGGGAGGGCGGGCCGCAAACCCCAAGAAAAGCCCGAAAAGAAGACCTGCCGCCCATAGCGCGCGTCGGAAAACATCCCGGCATGCGATGATGCTTTCCGCCATGCAATATCCCATTCTGTCCTCAGCCTGCGCCGTCTCATGATCACCAAGGAGGTTCGCAGCCCCACGATCCAGGTTCTTGAGCGCAGCTTTGCGTTGCTGGATCTGCTGGCGTCGCACCAGGAACCGGTGTCTCTGAAAGAGATCAGCGAGCGCACGGGCTTGCACCCGTCCACCGCCCACCGCATCCTCAATGATCTGACGCTGGGCCGCTTGGTGGACCGCCCGCAAGCCGGTAGCTACAGGCTCGGCATGCGTTTGCTGGAACTGGGCAACCTGGTGAAGGAGCGGCTGGACGTGCGCGAAGCGGCGCTGGGGCCCATGCGTGAACTGCACAAGCTGACGCACCAGGCGGTGAACCTGTCGATGCGCCAGGGCGACGAGATCGTCTACGTGGAGCGCAGCTACAGCGAACGCTCGGGCATGCAAGTGGTGCGCACTGTCGGCGGGCGTGCGCCCCTGCATCTCACATCGGTCGGCAAGCTCTTCCTCGCACACGACGAACCCGCACGTGTGCGCAGTTATGCAGCGCGTACGGGGCTGACCGGACACACCCGCAACAGCATCACCGACGTGCAGCGGCTGGAACGCGAACTGACTCAAGTGCGCGCCACTGGTGTGGCCCGCGACGACGAAGAACTGGAAGTTGGCGTGCGCTGCATGGCCGCCGGCATCTTTGATGACCAGGGCAAACTGTTGGCGGGCCTGTCGATCTCGGCGCCTGCCGAACGGCTGGAAGAGCCGTGGCTGGAACGCGTGCGGGCCACCGCCGAGCAGATCTCGTCGGCGCTGGGTTACCGGGGCTGAGCGGCCGTCAAGCCCGTCAGCATGGGTAACCCGACCAACCCCGGCAAGGTCGGCAGGCTGGGCAGGACACCACCTTCGGACATCCACTTGCGGATGCGCTCGGCGTCACCGATGCGCGAATACTTGCCGGC
>JAYSYB010000121.1:0-2167 GCA_043716775.1 Rubrivivax sp. | reverse complement strand
CGAAAGACGGTTTCAAGAACATCGTCGTCCTGCATTCGGCGGTGGCGGGCTTCACCAACGTGGCGGTGCATGTGGAACCCGGCGTGAAAGCGACGCTCCCGGACGCCAAGGTCGAACTGTTCCCGACCAAGCTGGGCACCACCGACTATGGCCCGATCGCGCTGGAGGTGAACAAGAAAAATCCGGAGGCGCTGGTCCTGATCCTGTCGCAGCAGGAAATGATCGCGGCCAGCAAGGAGCTTCGCCTGCAGGGCTACAAGGGCCCGCTGTACAGCTACTCGCCGGCGGTTGCCAACGCCACGCTCGAGTTGGGCGGCGCAGCCTTGGAAGGCCTCAAGGCGATTGGCCTGACCACGCCGGTAGACGCCAACACGCCCGCCGTCAAGCAGTACCGCGAGGCGCTGGCCAAGTACGCGCCCAACGAAAAACCCGACTACGTCTCCTTGATCGGCTTTGGCCTGACCCTGGCGACGGTGGAAGCGCTGCGCAGCATCCCGGGTCCGATCACGCGGCAGTCGCTGGTCACGGCGCTCTACGCCATGCGCAACTTCGACACCGGCATCTTTCCGCCGATCTCGTATTCGCCTGAGCGCCATCTGGGCGTGACCCGGGTGCAGCGCGTGGTCGCGCAAGGCGGCAAGTGGGTCTCCGTTGGAACCCCGGTCGAGAGCGACAAAGACTGGTGATGCGCAACGCAGACGCCAAGGTGTACCGCCCATGAAACCGCTTGCCGGCCAGCGCGTGGTCGATCTGACGCAGAACGTCGCCGGGCCTTATTGCACGCAGATCCTCGCCGACCTGGGCGCCGAGGTCATCAAGATCGAGCCGATTGCCGGCGACAGCACGCGCAGGCTGCTGGGCAGCGGTGCCGGTTTTTTCGCACTCTTCAATCGCAACAAGCAGAGCCTGGCGGTGAATGTGAAAGACCCGCGCGGGCTTGAAGTCGTGCTCAAGCTGGTGGCGGGTGCCGACATCTTCAGCGAGAACTTCAAGGCCGGCACGATGGACAAGCTGGGCCTGGGGCCCACCGCGCTGCGCGCGCTGAACCCACGCCTGATCCACGTCTCGCACAAGGGCTTTCTGCCAGGGCCTTATGAACACCGCACGGCGCTGGACGAAGTCGTGCAGATGATGGGCGGCCTGGCCTACATGACGGGCCCCGAAGGCCGGCCGCTGCGCGCCGGCAGCAGCGTCAACGACATCATGGGCGGCCTGTTCGGCGCCATCGGCGCGCTGGCTGCGCTGCAGCGGCGCGACAACGGGCGCAGCGGAACCGGCCGCGGCGGCGAGGTCAGCAGCGCACTCTTCGAGAACAACGTGCTGCTGGTGGCGCAGCACATGATGCAGGGCGCGCTGACCGGCCAGCCCGCCGCACCCATGCCCAGCCGCCTCAGTGCCTGGGCACTGTACGACGTGTTCACGGTGGCCGGTGGCGAGCAGATCTTTCTGGCCGCCGTCAGCGACACGCAGTGGGCTCTGCTGTGCACCGAGTTCGGCTTCGCGGATCTGCAAGCCGACCCACGCCTGGCCAGCAACAACAGCCGCGTGCTCTCTCGCGACTGGATGCTGCCGATGCTGCGCACACGCTTTGCGCCGCACACCGCTCGCGAATTGGCAGCGCGTTTTGAGCGCATCGGCCTGCCCTATGCGCCCATCACGCGGCCGCAAGACCTGTTTGACGACCCGCACCTGCTTGCCACTGACGGGCTGGCCGAAGTGACCGTGCCCGCCGACGCCAGCAGTGCCGGCCACGCGGTGCACACGCGGGTGCCGTTGCTGCCGCTCTGCATCGACGGCCGGCGCCTGCCGCTGCGCACAGCGCCGCCTTCACTGGGTCAGCACAGCCGGGGTCTGCTGTTGGGGCTGGGCTACAGCACCGAACAGATCGACGCGCTGCAGGCCGAGGGCGTGGTGGCCATGGCGGCCATCGGCACCGGCTGACGCAGTCTGAAAGGTCCGCCCTACGCCACGGCGTGGCGCCGCGCCACCCAGAACACGGCGCCTTGCGGGCCGTAACGTTCTGAGTGCGGTTCGCTGTGTTTCAGCTCGAAGCGGTCGCCGGTTTGCAGGTGGAGCGTCTGCTCGCCGCAGCCCAGCCAAAATTCGCCTTGCGTCACCAGCGCGTTGACGTCGAAAGTGTGGCTGTGCGTGGCCAGTTCAAGGCCGG
>JAYSYB010000013.1:0-7992 GCA_043716775.1 Rubrivivax sp. | reverse complement strand
CGCAGATCACACTGCTGACACCCTCGAACTCGATCGCGCACAGGCGCTCGATGTCGGCGATGTCGGACAGGCCGCCCGAGGCGATCACGGGAATCGTGAGCGCCTGCGCCAGCTTCAGCGTGGCCTCGATGTTGATGCCGGTGAGCATGCCGTCGCGGCCGATGTCGGTGTAGATCACGCCTTCGACGCCGTAGTCCTGGAATTTCTTTGCAAGATCCACCACCTCGTGGCCGGTAAGCTTGCTCCAGCCGTCGGTGGCAACCTTGCCGTCCTTGGCATCCAGGCCGACGATGATGTGGCCGCCAAAGGCAGTGCAGGCGTCCTTCAGGAAGCCCGGGCTCTTGACGGCGGCGGTGCCGATGATGACGAAGCTCAGGCCATCGTCCAGATAGCGTTCAATGGTGTCGAGATCGCGGATGCCGCCGCCCAGTTGCACCGGAATCTCGTCGCCCACTTCCTTCAGGATCGCCTTGATGGCAGTCTCATTGACGGGCTTGCCGGCAAATGCGCCGTTGAGGTCCACCAGGTGCAAGCGCCGCGCGCCGGCGTCCAGCCAGCGCCGCGCCATCGCGGCAGGGTCTTCGCCGAAGGTGGTGGAGACGTTCATATCGCCTTGTTGAAGGCGGACGCACTTGCCGTCCTTGAGGTCGATGGCCGGAATCAGCAGCATGGCTCTACCGTGAGCGGTTGGGACGGGCGGATGAGGGGAGAAGAAGTGCTGACGGACGCATCTGCGGCTGTGGGCGCTAAGGCTTCCAGTGCAGGAAGTTGCGGTACAGGGCCAGGCCTTGGTCGGCGCTCTTCTCAGGGTGGAATTGAGTGGCGAAAATATTATCGCGTGCAACGGCGCAGGTAAAGCGCCCGCCGTAGTCTGTTTCACCGGCGGTGTGTGCGGACTGTTCGGGCGCGGCGTAGTAGCTGTGCACGAAGTAGAACCAGGCACCGTCCGCCACACCTTGCCACAGCGGGTGCGGCGACTGGTGCACTCGGTTCCAACCCATCTGCGGCACTTTGAAGCGGCTGCCGTCGGGCTGCAGTCGGTCCCCCAATTCAAAGCGCTTCACGCGGCCGGGGATAAGCCCCAGGCCCGGCGTGTCCTGCTCGTCGCTGTGGTCCAGCAGCATCTGCATGCCGACGCACACGCCCAGCAGCGGCTTGGTGGCCGCCGCGTGCAGCACCGCGTCTTTCAGGCCGGAGTCGCGGAGCTCGCGCATGCAGTCGCGCATGGCGCCTTGGCCCGGCAGCACCACACGGTCTGCGGCCATCACGTCTTCAGGTCGCTGGGTGACAACGACCTTGACGCCACTGCCCGCCGCCACGTGCATCACCGCCTGCGAGACCGAGCGCAGGTTGCCCATGCCGTAGTCCACCACCGCCACCGTCGCCATGTTTGCCATTCAAAACCTACAAGCTGCCTTTGGTGGACGGGATGACACCGGCCGAGCGCAGGTCCGGTGCCAGCGCCATGCGCAAGGCGCGCGCGAAGGCCTTGAAGATGGTCTCGCACTGGTGGTGCGCGTTGTCGCCGTGCAGGTTGTCGATGTGCAGCGTGACGAGTGCGTGGTTGGCAAAGCCCTGGAAAAACTCATACGCCAGCTGGGTGTCGAACGCGCCCACCATGCCCGACTTGAAGGGCACGCGCATGTGCAGCCCTGGGCGGCCGGAGAAGTCCACCACGACACGCGACAGCGCTTCGTCAAGCGGCACATAGGCGTGGCCGTAGCGCGTGATGCCGCGTTTGTCGGCCACCGCCTGGGCCACCGCCATGCCCAGCGTGATGCCGACGTCTTCCACCGTGTGGTGGCCGTCGATGTGCAGGTCACCGGTGGCCTGGATGTCCAGGTCGATGAGCCCGTGACGTGCGATCTGGTCGAGCATGTGGTCGAAGAAGCCGATGCCAGTGGACAGCTTCGCGTTTCCCGTGCCGTCGAGGTCGATGCTGACGCGGATCTGCGTTTCTTTGGTGTCGCGCTGGACGGTGGCGGTGCGGCTCACAGGCTTTCCTTCAATACTTCGTTCAGGGCTTCGATCAGCAACGTCGTTTCTTCGGGCGTGCCCACGGTCAGGCGCAGGCAATTGGTCAGCAGCGGATGCAGGGCGGAGACATTCTTGATGAGGATGCGGCGCGCTTTCAGCGCCGCGAAGCTGCGTGCCGCGTCGGGCACGCGGACCAGGATCATGTTGGCGTCGCTGGGGAATGGCCGCGCACCGGGCAGCGCCTGCAGCGCCTTGAAGAGGCGCGCGCGCTGCTCGCGGATAGCCTGCGCCTGGCGCGCGTATTCATCGGCATGCTCCAGCGCAAAGAGCGCGGCTTCAGCATTGAGCACGCCGATGTTGAAAGGCGGGCGCAACTTGTCGACATCGGCAATGAGTTCGCTGCGGCCCATCAGGTAGCCAATCCGCACGCCGGCCAGGCCGAATTTGCTCATCGTGCGCATGACCATCACATGCGGGTGCTGCCGCAGCCAGGCCATTGAATCCCGGCTGGCGAAAGGCTGGTAGGCCTCGTCCATCACCACAAGACCAGGGGCCGCTTCGATGAGCCGCTGCACCACGGCGGCATCCCAGAGATTGGCCGTGGGGTTGTTCGGGTAGGCCAGGTATATCAGTGCTGGCTGATGCTGCTCGATGGCCCGCAACATGGCGGCCTCGTCGAGTTCGAAGTCTGCCGTCAGTGGCACACCCACGAAGCGGATGCCCTGCAGCTTGGCTGACAGCTCGTACATCACGAAGCCGGGCACCGGCGCCATGAAAACCGCACCCGGCACGTCACAAGCCATGCTGAGCATGGTGATGAGTTCGTCCGAACCGTTGCCCAACGTCAGCGCGTTGCCTTCCGGCAGACCTGCGTGCAAAGCCAATGCGCGCTTCAGGTCTTCAGTGCGCTGCGCCGGGTAGCGGTTGATGGCCACCTGCGACAGTCGTTCGCCCAGCGCATGTCGCAGGTGCTGAGGCAGACGGTGCGGGTTCTCCATCGTGTCGAGCTTGACCATCCCGTCGCTGGGCTGCACGGCGTAGGCGTGCATGGACTGCACGTCCTGGCGCAGGGTATTTTGAATGCGCTGGGCAAGTGTGTTCATGCGGGAACGTCAAGCCTCTCGGGCCCCACCAAAAACGGATTGAGAATTCTGACGCCGTCCATCAACTGGTCATGTTGAAGGTCTTCGGTCAACAGGTAGTCGCAGCCCTGTTGCTGAGCGGCGGCCACCACCAGGGCGTCCCAGTAGCTGACCCCAAACCGCGACTCCACAGCCCACGCCCCTTCCACGGTGGCGTGGTCCTCCACCCACGGTTGCCAGCGCTGCAATCGGCGCACCTCAGCCCTGGCGTCACCTGGCGGCATGGGCGGCTTGAGTTTGCGCGTGGCGATGACGTAGAACTCGTTCAGCACCTGCGTGCTCAAGCGCCCGCTGCGGCGCAGCCACAGTTCACGCAGCCAAGTGCGCGCGACAGCGTGTTTGCCAGCGTGCGCACGGTCTTCTGCATAGAGCAGGACGTTGGTGTCAACGAAAACGATGCTGCCGCTCGGCATAGATTTCTTTGCGGGTGGCATACGGGCTGCCATCGGACGTGAATGAAGAGTCGCGCTCAAACCACTCGCGCATGGCGCGCTCATAGGCATCGTCATGCCGCATCTTTTCAGCCAGCAATTCGCCCACCAGCCGCGACACGCTGGTGTTACGGCGCGCGGCTTCCATGCGGGCCCAGTCGGCGACGGTGTCTTCCATGGTGACGGTGACGTTTTTCATGGCCAAGGGTGAAATCAATGCGGGTGAAACAATAACACGAACTTCGTGTGACACGAAGTTCGTGTTATTAACATCAGACCAAACTCAAAACCATTCTGTGCTCACCGTGCTCGATCTCACCGGTATAAGTGAACCCTAACTTTTGATAGAACCCCCCAGCGTGGCCAGGCGAGTCAACATGCGACAGGCCAATCCGCAGCAGGCCCAAGGTACGCGCCTCCTGCGCAACCCACTGCAGGGCCAGGCGGCCGTAACCCAGCCTTTGGTGCCGGGCATCCACCAGCAAGCGCCAGATGTAGAGCTGATCGGCCGGCTTTTCCTTGTCGAGCCTGGCGTCGTACAGCAGCATCATGCCGACCGCTTCTTCGCCGTCGAACATCGCCAAGGCCCGGCCGGCTGGCTCATACGCCACCTGCGCCAACGACCGGTCCACCGGCGCCACGAAACGCCGCTGGCCGGCAGCCACCTGCAGCTTGAGGACGGCTTCCAAGTTGGCCGAAACAACCGGCCGCACACTGAAGTTGACCGGCGCACGGGGCGCCGTAGCGTTGCCGTTCAGCCGCAGTTCTGCCGCCTTGGCATGTGCCTGCAGCCCTTCCCCATAGGCCAGTTCGGCCGCGATCGGCCCCAGCACCTGCGCGCCCGCTTCGCTGACCTCAATCAAGCTGCTGCGCTTGACGAAGTCGTACACACCCAGCGGCGAAGAAAAGCGCGCCGTGCCCGACGTCGGCAGCACGTGGTTGGGCCCGGCGCAGTAGTCGCCCAGGCTTTCGCTGGTGAAGGCCCCCAAGAAAATGGCGCCCGCATGTTTCAGCAGCGGCTCCCACTGGCCCGGCTCCTTCGCACTGACTTCCAGGTGTTCGGGCGCGATGCGGTTGCTGATCTCGCAGGCCTCTTCCATGCTGCGCGTGTGGATCAGGGCACCGCGGCCTTCCAGGCTGGCGCGGATGACCTCCACGCGTGGCAGCGTGGGCAAGAGCCTGTCGATGGCCTCGCGAACGGCGGCGATGTAGCCCTCATCCGGGCACAGCAGGATGCTTTGCGCCATCTCGTCGTGTTCGGCCTGGCTGAAGAGATCCATCGCCACCCAGTCGGGCGGGGTGCTGCCGTCGGCCAGCACCAGGATCTCGCTCGGGCCTGCGATCATGTCGATGCCAACCTGGCCGAAGACACGTCGCTTGGCCGCCGCCACATAGGCGTTGCCCGGCCCGGTGATCTTGTCCACGCGCGGCACGGTAGCCGTGCCGTAGGCCAATGCGGCTACGGCCTGCGCGCCGCCCAGTGTGAAGAGCCGGTGCACCCCCGCGACGTGCGCAGCCGCCAGCACCAGTGCATTGCGCTCGCCGCCGGGCGTGGGCACCACCATCACGATCTCACCCACCCCCGCCACCTGCGCGGGGATGGCATTCATCAGCACGCTGCTGGGGTAGGCGGCCTTGCCACCCGGCACGTAGATGCCCACACGGTCCAGCGGCGTCACCTTCTGGCCCAGCAGCGAGCCGTGCAGGTCGCGGTACTGCCAGCTGCGGCTGCTGGCATCCAGCTGTCGTTGGTGGAAGTCGCGCACGCGCTCGGCCGCGGCCTGCAGGGCATGGCGCTGGGCCGGGGTGATGGCCTCGAAGGCGGCACGCAACTCTGCGGCGCCAATCTCGAGCGCGGCCATGCTTGTAGCCTGCACCCCGTCGAAGCGGGCCGTCAATTCCAGCAGCGCCGCGTCGCCGCGCGCGCGCACGTCGGCAATGATCTCAGTCACGCGGGTGTCGATGGCGGCGTCAGTCTCGGCCGACCCGTGCAACACGCGCTGGAACGTCGGCTCGAAGTCCGGTTGCGCCGTGGACAGATAGCGAATCGAGATGCTCATCACACCGCCTCCACCGCCGTACCTACCGCAATTTCGAAGGCGTCGATCAAGGCCCGCAGCGGTTCGCGCTTCAGCTTCAGCGCTGCCGGGTTCACCACCAGACGCGACGAGATGTCCATGATGTGTTCCACCTCCACCAAATTGTTGGCCTTGAGCGTGTTGCCGCTGCTGACCAAGTCGACGATGGCATCGGCCAGGCCCGTCAACGGCGCCAACTCCATCGACCCATAGAGCTTGATGAGATCAACGTGCACGCCTTTGGCTGCAAAGTGCTGGCGCGCGGTGTGGGTGTACTTGGTGGCCACGCGGATGCGCGAACCCTGCCTGGCGGCGGCGGCGTAGTCAAAATCCGCGCGCGTGGCCACGCTCATGCGGCAGCGCGCAATTTTCAGGTCCAGCGGGCGGTACAAGCCGCCACTGCCGAAGGCCGCGCCCAACGGGTCCTGGTCTTCGATCAGGATGTCCAGCCCCGCCACGCCCAGGTCGGCGCCGCCATGGCGCACGTAGGTGGGCACGTCACTGGCACGCACCAGCACCACGCGCACATCGGGCCTCGTCGTGCCGATGATGAGCTTGCGGCTCTTTTCCGGGTCTTCCAGCACCTCGATGCCGGCCGCGCGCAGCAGCGGCAGCGAATCATCGAAGATGCGTCCCTTGGACAGTGCGAGCGTGATCATGGGTGGCCTTGCCCCGGTGCACGCCGCAAGATCCCCTGCAGGCCGCTGCAGGGCGGCACGCAGCGGTCCCCCGCGGCGCACCGCAGGGGCTTTCAGTGGTGGTGTTGGGCGGGGGCAGCAACAGCTGCGTCAACATCTGCAGCAGGTGCGGCAGCGTGTTCAGCGGGCGTGAGCGTCTTCATCGAAAGGGCGTGAATTTGCTCGCGCATTCTATCGCCCAGGGCTGCGTACACCTGCTGGTGGCGGCGCACGCGCGGCAGGCCGTCAAACGCGCTGGAGACGATGGTGGCGAAGAAGTGCCGGCCGTCGCCTTCGACCTCGACGTGCTCGCAGGACAAGCCGGCGGCGATGAAGTCGCGGACTTCGGTGGGTGTGGGGTCTGCCATGGCGCTGATTGTGTCAGGACCGCAACTTGTACCCCGTGGCCAGCAGCCGCAGCGCCACCGCCGACACGACCACGAAGCTGCCGCCCACGATCACCAGGCTCAGCCAGGGCGATACGTCGCTGACGCCAAAGAAGCCGCGGCGGAAGCCGTCGATCATGTAGAAGAAAGGGTTCAGGTGGCTCACCACCTGCGCCACCGTGGGCAGCGACTTGACCGAATAGAACACGCCCGACAGCATCGTCATCGGCATGATCAGGAAGTTGGAAAACGCCGACAGCTGGTCGAATTTTTCCGCCCACAAGCCCGCCACCAGACCCAGCGTGCCCAGCATGCCGGCGCCCAGCGCTGCAAAGACGAGAACCCACCAAGGCTCACTCAGTTGCAGTGGCGCAAACCACACCGTCACCAGGAGCACGCCAGAACCCACCACCAGCCCGCGCACGATGGACGCACCCACGTAGGCCACGAACCAGGCCCAGTGGCTCAGCGGCGAGACCAGCAAGAACACAAGGTTGCCGGTGATCTTGCTCTGGATGAGTGAACTGCTGCTGTTGGCAAAGGCGTTCTGCAGCACGCTCATCATCACCAGGCCAGGGATCAGAAAGCTGATGTAGCCCACGCCCGGAAAAGCCTCGACATGGTCTTGCAGCACGTGGCCGAAGATCAACAAGTACAGCACGGCCGTCAGCACCGGCGCGGCCACGGTCTGGAAAGCCACTTTCCAGAAACGCAGGATTTCCTTGCGAAACAGCGTGTTGGCGCCGGCCAGGCTGATGGGCCTCATGCGGTACCCCCCGCCACTGGCGGGGGACTTTCACTGCTCTGCATGATTTCCAGGAACACGTCTTCCAGGTCAGCGCGGCCGATTTCCAGGTCTTCGATCTTCACGCCGCTGCCGCGCAGCTTGGCCAGCAACGTCTCGACCTCGGCCGCGTCATGCGCCTTCAGCTGCACGATGCGGCCGGTGACGCGGGCAAGACTTGCCAGCGCCGTCGGCAGCCCCGAGTCGGTCTTGAAGCGCAACATCGTGCTGGCAGTGCCGGCCAGCAGCGCCGACGTCTGGTCAAGCGCCACCAGCCGCCCCTGCTTGAGCATGCCGATGCGGCCACACAGCGCTTCGGCTTCTTCCAGGTAATGCGTGGTCAGCAGCACCGTGTGGCCTTCACGGTTCAGGCGCGAGACAAACTGCCACAGCGTCTGCCGCAGTTCCACGTCCACCCCTGCGGTCGGCTCGTCGAGCACGATCACCGGCGGCCGGTGCACCAGTGCCTGCGCGACCAGCACGCGGCGCTTCATGCCGCCGGAGAGTTGCCGCAGGT
>JAYSYB010000120.1:0-6744 GCA_043716775.1 Rubrivivax sp. | reverse complement strand
CGCCTGGCAACGCGACCAGGGCCGTAACGTGACACGTGAAGCGGCGATGGCAAAAATGGTTGCCACCGAAGGCGCGCAGCAGGTCATTGACGCGGCGGTGCAGCTCTTCGGCGGCCAGGGTGTCGTCAGCGGTGAGACGGTGGAGCGGCTGTACCGCGAAATCCGGTCGCTTCGCATCTACGAAGGTGCCACCGAGGTGCAGCAACTCATCATCGGCCGCGACCTCATCAAGGAAGCATCATGAGCAAACAATTGCTGCAACCCGAACATTGGGCGCGGCCCAAGGGCTATGCAAACGGCGTGGCGGCGACGGGAAAGCAAATCTTCGTCGCCGGCATGATCGGCTGGGACGCGCAGAACCACTTTCAGTCCGATGAGTTGACCGCCCAGGTGCGCCAGGCACTGCAGAATGTGGTGGACGTGCTGGCAGCGGCCGGCGCCAAACCCGCGCACATCACGCGCATGACCTGGTACCTGACCGACAAGCGCGACTACATCGCAAAGGGCCGCGAGATTGGTGCGGTCTACCGCGAAATCATCGGCGACTTCGGCATCGCCATGACGGCCGTGCAGGTGGTGGCGCTGATTGAAGACCGCGCGCTTGTCGAAATCGAAGTCACCGCCGTCATTCCTGATTAACCTAGATAAAGCGCAAGAAAGCACAACACCATGGCCACCAAAGCAAGCTTCCATTGGGACGACCCGCTGCTGCTGGACCAGCAGCTGACGGGCGACGAACGCCAGGTGCGCGACGCCGCACACGCCTACAGCCAGGACAAGCTGGCCCCGCGCGTGCTGGACGCCTTCCGCAACGGCACGACAGACCCGGCCATCTTCCGCGAGATGGGTGAACTCGGCCTGCTCGGCCCCACCATCCCTGAAGCCTATGGCGGCGCGGGTTTGAACTACGTCTGCTACGGGTTGGTGGCGCGCGAAGTGGAGCGTGTGGACAGCGGTTACCGCAGCATGATGAGCGTGCAGAGCTCGCTCGTCATGGTGCCCATCAATGAATTTGGTACCGAAGCGCAGAAGCAGAAGTACCTGCCCAAGCTGGCTAGCGGCCACTGGATCGGCTGCTTCGGCCTCACCGAGCCCGACCACGGCAGCGACCCGGGCAGCATGGTCACGCGCGCCAAGGCCGTGCCCGGCGGCTACTCCTTAAGCGGCAGCAAGATGTGGATCAGCAATTCACCCATTGCCGACGTGTTCGTGGTCTGGGCCAAGGACGATGCGGGCGCCATTCGCGGCTTCATCCTGGACAAGGGCATGAAGGGCTTGAGCGCACCCGCCATCCACGGCAAGGTGGGCCTGCGCGCCAGCATCACCGGCGAGATCGTGATGGACGGCGTGTTCTGCCCCGAAGAGAACGCGTTCCCAGAAGTACGCGGTTTGAAAGGCCCCTTCACCTGCTTGAACAGCGCGCGCTACGGCATTGCCTGGGGCGCGCTCGGCGCGGCCGAAGACTGCTGGTTCCGCGCCCGCCAGTACGTGCTGGACCGCAAGCAGTTCGGCAAGCCGCTGGCGGCGAATCAGCTGATCCAGAAGAAGCTGGCCGACATGCAGACCGAGATCACGCTGGGCCTGCAAGGCTGCCTGCGCCTGGGGCGCATGAAGGACGAAGGCACGGCGTCAGTCGAGATCACCAGCATCCTGAAACGCAACAGCTGCGGCAAGTCACTGGACATTGCACGCATGGCGCGCGACATGCTGGGTGGAAACGGAATCTCAGACGAATACGGCGTGGCGCGACACCTGGTGAACCTGGAAGTAGTCAACACCTACGAAGGCACGCACGATGTGCATGCACTGATCCTGGGGCGGGCGATGACGGGGATTGCGGCTTTCTAGGCGTATTGACCCGGCGCTCAACCATTCTGGACTCGTGTCCGAAAGCGCCTGCCAACTGCGTCTGGCGAGAGGGAGCGGTTCGTCAGGCGACTGTTCAGTCGCCACCTCGCCCCGGGGGATTCATACCGTGTCGCTCATGACCAAAGCACAGTCTGGCAGGCCCATGCGAAACCGCCTTGCCGCTTGGTCGTTCCTCCTGGCAGGCACACCGACCTGCTGGAACACCTGCTGGCGGCGCAGGCGCGTGCGCATGAAAGGCTTCTGAATAGCCCAAGAGCAAAAGGCCTCTTGCTGCAAACCGTGGCTGCAGCGCCGCATGCCGCATGCCCGTGCGCTGGCGCGGCGCGCCGAAGTGCTGGGTCTGCCGCCCGGGCTCTGAACCTAAGAGCGCACGCGCCGGTCCGGCACCGCCGGCAAGCCGACGGCGCCGTCCACACCTTCGGCCACACCACCGCGCCGGTCCACCCCTGTGCGACGTTCGCCCCAGGCGTTTTCAAGCTCCATGCGCTTGATCTCTTCGACCGCACCTTCGTCTGCACCGCCGGCCTTGCGCGCTTGCGCCCGGGCCAGACGCTCCATCAGGCGCAGGTCGCGGTCGGTCAGGCCCAGCGCACTTTCAGCCCATTGGTCGACGATGGCTGTCAGCGATTCATAGCGAATTGGCGCCGCCAGCCGCTGCGCGCGCAGCGCTGCCAGCGTGCCGCGGTGGCGCGGGTCCACGTCACGGATCACGCGCTCGACCGCCGCTTCACCGGCCCCGTCGTCTACCACCAGGTCCACCACGCGGCGGTAGTGCAATTCTTCAGCGCTGTACAGGCGGCCCGACAGGATCATCTCGTTGGCCACCGCAAAGCCGGCTTTGCGGATGGTGAAGTCCCATGCGCCCATGCCGGGGAACAGGTTGAAGAGCACTTCGGGGAAACCAGCCTGCGCGCTGCGCTCGAAGATGACCTTGTGAAAAGGCAGCACCGATTCCAGCCCACCGCCCAGCGTGTCGCCCTGCGACAGCACGGTGGTGTGCACGCCCAGGTTGGCAGCGTTTTCCATCCACCACACCAGGTCCACACAGCGCATGCCGTAGAGCTTGAGAGACTCGATATCACCGGCACGCACCAGCAACACGAAGAGCGCAAGGTCGCCGCCGAAGTTGAAGACCCGCGGCACGTCGGACGTCATCACGAAATGGCGCACCAGGCCCGGATTGGCGGTGATATCGGACAGCATCCGGTGCAGCTCACCCATCACGGCCAGGCTGTAGCACTGGATGGGTTTGACGCAAGTGCGCACGCGCAGCAGCCGCAAATCAGAACTCCATTCAAGACGGATCGTCTTGTAGGGCCGGCCCATGAGGCCGGCCACACCGACAGCGGCGGAGGAAGCAGCGGAAACAGCGGAAGGAGCCGCTGGAGAGGCCGCTGAAGAAGCGGGCGCGATGTTCACTGGCGCTTTCTCAGATGGCTTCGATGATGCGTGTGAAGTGGTGGAAATTGACCTTGACTGATTCAACCACGGCAGCCTTGGCCCTGTCATCAGAAATCTGGTTCATGACCAGCCGCAACTCAGCCATGTGCTGCGCGTCCAGCGAGGCATGCGAATCGATGAACGACACGCCTCGGTCGCCGTCCAGCAACAAGGCCTCGCGGATCGCCGACGCAAAAGGCCCGCCATACACCGACGAGATCACTTCCAGCGCGTACAGCATGCCCAACACTGAACAGGGATGCCGGCGGTCTGCTGCCCAGTAGTTGTAGCCATTCAGTGTCAGCGTGTGCACGGACGGCGTGTGGTCACGCGCCGGCTGCACTGGCACGCCCACCGCGTCCAGGTCATTCAACACCCAGGCCTCATGCCCGGTTTCTTCGTGCATGTGCTCGTACAGAAAGTGGCGGATCGGCTGCAGCGCTTCTTCAGCCGGCGTGCCCATGCGGCTGGCCGCCGCCGCGCACACGGGGTTGAAGTTCCACACCACGTGGTACAGCTCCAGCAACAGAGCGCGATAGCGCTCTACCGACATGCCGTCGGCCACTGCCGCCATCAGCACCGGGTGGTTCTCGAAAGCACGCCGGTCTTCGTCGGTGTGTGTGATCAGCTCGGCAAAAAAACTTGGCATCAACATTCCCAACGTACCCGGCCCAATGATGGGCTCTACTCGTTCACCCTGATTGATACCCAAGTCTAGGCTGCGGCTGCCCGATCCGTGGTGCACCGTGGCTCGGCACCTACAATTCCAAACATGAAGACCGAGAGCGGGGACGTGTCACTGGCGGTGCGTGCAACGGTGCATGCACCCGCGCACCCAGCCCGGCGCGCACCCATCCGCGAACTGCCCGATGAGCTGATCAGCCAGATCGCTGCCGGCGAAGTCATTGACCGTCCCGCCGCTGCCGTGCGTGAGCTGGTGGACAACGCGCTGGATGCGGGTGCCACGGTAGTTACGGTGCGCCTGGCCGCTGGCGGTGTGCGCACCATCAGCGTCGAAGACAACGGCGCCGGCATCGACCGCACTGAGCTGCCGCTGGCGCTGAAACGCCACGCCACCAGCAAGATCGCCAGCCTGTCGGATCTGGAATCGGTGGCCACCATGGGCTTCCGCGGAGAGGCGCTGGCTGCTATTTCTTCGGTGGCCGACATGAGCATCACCACGCGCACCGCTGCCGACGCGCACGCCTGGCGGCTGAATGCGCGCAGCGGGGAATTGCAGCCCGCCGCCCGCGCCGTGGGCACCACGGTGGACGTGCAGGAACTGTTCTTCAGCACCCCCGCGCGGCGCAAATTCCTGAAGACCGATGCCACAGAACTGTCGCATGCGCTGGAAGCCGTGCGCCGCCACGCGCTGGCGCGGCCCGACGTGGCTTTTGCGGTGTGGCATGAAGGCCGGCTGGTGGCGCAGTGGCGCACGGCGGCGCCTGCACAACGCCTGGCCGAGGTGCTGGGCGCCGACTTCACGGCCGCCAGCCGCGACCTGCAGGTGGCACGCGGCCCGCTTGCGCTGCACGGTCGCGTCGGCCAGCCTGAAGCAGCACGCGCGCGGGCTGACCTTCAGTACCTCTTCGTCAACGGCCGCTTTGTGCGCGACCGGCTGCTGAGCCACGCCGTGCGTTCTGCCTATGAAGACCAGCTGCATGGCAGCCGCCAGCCCGCGTATGCACTGTTCCTGCAGATCAACCCGGACCTGGTGGACGTGAACGTGCACCCGGCCAAAGCCGAGGTGCGCTTCCGCGATGGCCGCGCCGTGCACCAGACGCTGCGGCATGCGGTGGAAAACGCGTTGGCGCCGACGCGCGCGGTGGCCGATGCTGCCGCAGCAGTGGACGCGCCGCCGCCGGGCGCCATGGCGCCGCAGACCCCCACAGCGTGGCAGTCCTCTTTGGCATGGGGCCGGACGATACCGCTGGCCGTGCATGAAGCACCCGCACCGTGGACGCCTGCGCGGGCCCCACAGCCTCCACCGCTCCAGACAGGCAGCGGCGGCTTGGCCGCCTGGGCCGCGTTGAGGGCACCGGTGGCGGGGGCTTCCAACACCTCCGACACCTCCAACACCTCCTGCGCGGCCGAAGCCGAAGGGGCCGAAAGGTGGCCCCTGGGCCGCGCCGTGGCGCAGATCGGCGGCGCTTATGTGCTGGCCGAAAACGAACACGGCTTGGTGGTGGTGGACATGCACGCGGCGCACGAGCGCATCGTCTATGAAAAGCTCAAGCGTGAGTCTGCGCGTGCGTCTGCGCGTGCGTCGGAGCATGCATCTGACGGCTCTGCGTCGCTGCCTTCCCAGCCGTTGCTGATCCCCGTCAGCTTCGTCGCCACCGCCACCGAAATTGCGCAGGCCGAAGCCGAGCACGCCACGCTGCTCGCGCTGGGCTTGGACGTGGGCACGCTCAGCAGCCACACCCTGGTGGTGCGCAGCCGCCCCGCCGCACTGCCCGACGCCGACCTGGCCGAGCTCACACGGTCGGTGCTGGCCGATTTGGCAGAGGCTGGTACCAGCCGCGTCGTGCAGCGCGCCCGCGACGACATCCTGGCAACGATGGCCTGCCACGGCGCGGTGCGTGCCAACCGCCGGCTGACCATCGAAGAGATGAACGCGCTGCTGCGCGAGATGGAACGCACCGAACGCGCCGACACCTGCAACCACGGCCGGCCGACCTGGCGGCAGGTGACGATGAAGGAACTGGACGCGCTGTTTCTTCGAGGACGTTAAGCGGCCAACAACTGCCGCAGCACAAACGGCAGGATGCCACCGTGTTTGTAGTAGTCCACTTCGATGGCGGTGTCGATGCGCAGCGTCACCGCCACTTCGAGCCTGCTGCCATCGGCGCGCGTGATGACCAGCAGCGCGTCTGACAAGGGCTTGATGTCATCGGCCAGCTTCACGTCGATGATCTCGTCACCCGTCAGGCCCAGGCTCTCCCACGACACACCTGTCTTGAACTGCAGCGGCAGCACGCCCATGCCGATCAGGTTGCTGCGGTGGATTCGCTCGAAGCTGCGCGCCACGACCGCCTTGATGCCCAAGAGCGCCGTGCCCTTGGCGGCCCAGTCGCGGCTGGACCCGGTGCCGTATTCCTCACCCGCAAAGACGACGGTCGGGGTGCCGCTGGCAACGTACTGCATCGCTGCGTCGTAAATGGCCGTCTGCACGCCCTGGACGAGCGTGTAGCCACCTTCGACGCGTGAACCGTCGGCCAGCGCCGGGATCATCAGGTTCTTCACGCGCACGTTGGCGAAGGTGCCACGCATCATCACTTCGTGGTTGCCACGGCGCGCGCCGTAGCTGTTGAAGTCGGCCTTCAGCACGCCCTGTTCCAGCAGGTATTTGCCGGCTGGCGTGGTGGCTGCAAAGCTGCCGGCGGGGCTGATGTGGTCGGTGGTGATGCTGTCACCGAACAGGCCCATGATGCG
>JAYSYB010000119.1:0-2179 GCA_043716775.1 Rubrivivax sp. | reverse complement strand
TTCGGGCGCCTTGTCGTGCCAGACGACTTCTTGCGGCTTGCCTTCTTCAGCGCCCAGGTCCTTGCCCTGCACGCCGTTGTCGGTGCCCAGCAGGTGTTTCAGAAAATACTCATGCCCTTTGCCCGACGAGCCGATGATGTTGGAGCGCCAGACAAACATATTGCGCGGCCAGTTGGCCGGGTGGTCCGGGTCTTCGCAGCTCAGCTTTAACGAGCCGTCTTTCAGCGATTGGACGACGTAATCTTTCGCATCCAGTCCGGCAGCCTGCGCATCCTTCACCACCTGCATCGGGTTGGTCTGCAGTTGCGGCGCACTCGGCAGCCAGCCCATGCGTTCGGCGCGGACGTTGTAGTCGATCATGCTGCCGCCGTACTGCTTCTTGTCGGCCAGTGGCGAGAGCACTTCATCGACGCCGAGCTTTTCATAGCGCCACTGGTTGGTGTGGGCATAGAAAAAGCTGGTCGAATTCATCTGCCGGGGCGGGCGAATCCAGTCGAGCGCGAAGGCCAATGGCGTCCAGCCGGTCTGCGGGCGCAGCTTTTCCTGGCCCACGTAGTGCGCCCAGCCGCCGCCGCTTTTGCCGATGCAGCCGCACATCATCAGCATGTTGATGACACTGCGGTAGTTCATGTCGCTGTGGTACCAGTGGTTCATGCCCGCGCCGATGATGACCATCGACCGGCCTTCGGTCTTTTCGGCGTTTTCAGCGAACTGGCGGGCGACGCTGATGATCTGGGCGCGCGGCACACCGGTGATTTGCTCCTGCCAGGCCGGCGTGTAAGGCGTGTTCTCGTCAAAATCGGTGGCGGCCAATTCGCCTGGCAAGCCGCGTGGAATGCCATATTGCGCGGCCTGCAAGTCGAACACGGTAGCGACCAGCACATCGCGGTTTTCGCCATCCTTGATGACCGAAATACGGGAAACCGGCACGGTGCGCACCAGCACATCGCCCTGCTCATTGTTCGGGAAATGCGCGTGATGGATGCCGCCGAAATACGGAAAACCGACCTTGGCGTTGTCCTGCTCGGCTTCATCGCCTTCCAGCGCCGACAGCCTGAGGCTCACGTCGTTGCCATCCCGCGCTTCCTTGGCTTCCAGGTTCCACTGGCCCATGTCGGCCCGGCCATCCGGTCCCCAGCGAAAACCGATGGCGCCTTGTGGCGTGACTACATTGCCCTGCGCGTCGAAAGCCACGGTTTTCCAGTCCGGGTTGTTGTCTTGCCCAAGCTGGTCGCCGAAGTCGGAAGCGCGTACATAGCGGTCGGGCACCAGGACGGATTCGCCGTTTTCCAGCGTATGCGTTTTCAGCATCACCAGCATCGGCAGGTCGGTGTAGCGGCGCGCGTAGTCGTCGAAATACGGCGAACGCGGCTTGCCGTTGCCGCCGAAATAAAAGTCTTTCAAAATCACATGGCCCATCGCCATGGCGACAGCGGCGTCGGTGCCCTGCTTGGGGTGCAGCCACAGGTCAGACAGCTTGGCGACTTCGGAGTAGTCGGGCGTGATGGCGACCGTTTTGCAGCCCTTGTAGCGCACCTCGGTGAAAAAGTGGGCGTCGGGCGTGCGCGTCTGCGGCACGTTCGAGCCCCAGGCAATGATGAAGCTCGAGTTGTACCAGTCGGCCGATTCAGGCACGTCGGTCTGCTCGCCCCACACCTGCGGGCTGCTGGGGGGCAGGTCGCAGTACCAGTCGTAAAAACTCATGCAAACGCCGCCGATCAACGACAAATAGCGCGAACCCGCCGCATAGCTGACCATCGACATCGCAGGAATCGGCGAAAAGCCGATGATGCGATCGGCGCCGTGCTGCTTGATGGTGTAAATGTTTGCCGCAGCGATCAGCTCGTTGACCTCGTCCCAGGTCGAGCGCACCATGCCGCCCAGGCCGCGCACCTGCTGGTAATCACGCCGTTTGGCATCGTCTTCGACCACGGCAGCCCAGGCCTCGACCGGCTGCAGGGTCAAGCGCGCTTCGCGCCAGTGCTTGAGCAACCTGGCGCGAATCATTGGGTACTTGACCCGGTGAGCGCTGTACAAGTACCAGCTGTAGCTCGCACCACGGGCGCAGCCGCGCGGCTCGTGGTTGGGCATGTCCCAGCGGGTGCGCGGGTAGTCGGTTTGCTGGGTTTCCCAGGTCACGATGCCGCCCTTGACATAAATTTTCCACGAGCACGAGCCG
>JAYSYB010000118.1:0-6780 GCA_043716775.1 Rubrivivax sp. | reverse complement strand
CACCGCGCAAGAGGCCGCGCTGCTGGGCATGGATGCGCGCGCCCCCTGCCTGGTGGTCGTGCGCCGAACCTTTGCGCGAGAAGCGCCGATCACCATCGCGCGCCTGGTGCACCCGGGCACGCGCTATGTGCTGCAAGGGGAATTTCAGCCGTGACGCTGCTCGCACACGACGACGTGCAAGCCTGGCAGCGCGACGGCGCGGTGTGCCTGTATCACGACCACATGCTGACCAAGGAGCCCGGCACGCGCACGCCCACGCCCTGGCATCAGGACCAGCCCTACTACAACGTGGCGGGCCAGCAAAACGCCAGCTTCTGGGTTCCGGTGGACTCTGTGCGCCGCCACTCCACGCTGGAATTTGTGGCCGGTTCGCACCGCGGTCCCTGGCTCATGCCGCGCACCTTCATGGACGCTCAAGCCAAGTGGTTCCCCGAAGGCAGTCTGGCGGACTTGCCCGATGTGGAGGCCACGCGCGGCCAGCAACCGCCCATCGGTTGGGCGCTGGAGCCGGGTGATGTGGTCTGCTTCCACATGCTGGCGCTGCACGCCTCAAACGGTGTCGATGGCGACCAGCGCCGGCGCGTCTTCTCGCTGCGTTTCCTGGGCGACGACATGCGCCACGCACCGCGGGCCTGGAAGACGTCGCCCGACTTTCCAGGCCTTGCCGACAGCCTGGCCGCAGGTGCGCCGCTCGACCACCCGCTGTTCCCGCTGCTGGTGGGGGAGGGCGTTTGATCCACACAGTGTCGCTTTCCGATGTGGCGGCACAGCCCTGGCGCAATGGCGGCGGTGTCACGCAGGAATTGCTGGCCTGGCCCGCTGAAGCTGCGGCCTCGGATTGGCAGCTGCGCATCAGCGTGGCGCGCATCGATCGCAGCGGCCCCTTCAGCGCCTACCCCGGCGTCGAGCGCTGGTTTGCAGTGTTGCAAGGCGAAGGCGTGGTGCTGCGCTTCGCGAACCGCCGGCTGATGCTCGGGGCGGGCAGCGAGCCGGTGCGTTTTGAAGGTGCTGCAACACCCGGCTGCGACTTGCTGGACGGACCGACTCAAGACCTGAACCTGATGGTGCGCAGCGATGCCGGTCGCGGCGCGATGCTGCTGGCGCACCGTGGTGAAGACTGGGTCAGCACGGCGCGGCTGCGCGCGGTCTACACCGCAGACGCAGCCATGCTGCACGTCGACGACAGCGACGCAGCCACGCTGCCCGCCGGCACCCTGGCCTGGTGCGACGGCGCCAGCCAGCAGCGCTGGCGCTTGAAATCCGGCGACACGCACATCCGCGCGTGTTGGCTGCAGTTCAAACCCAAGGCACCATGAAAGCTGCACGCACACTGTGGCGCCACGCGCGGCTGGCCACCATGACCAGCGGCTCGCCATGGGGCTGGGTTGAAGACGGCGCGCTGTTGACCGAAGGCGAGCGCATCGTCTGGGCCGGGCCCGATGTCAACGCACCACAGGACGCCAGCGCGCAGACCGAACACGACCTGCACGGTGCGCTCGTCACGCCCGGTCTCATCGACGCCCACACCCACCTCGTCTACGGCGGCGACCGCGCGGCCGAATTCGAACAGCGGCTGCAAGGTGCCAGCTACGAAGACATCGCGCGCGCCGGTGGCGGCATCCGGTCCACCGTGACAGCCACGCGCGCGGCCAGCGACGACGCGCTGTTCAGCAGCGCCGCAGCGCGCGCCCGCACCCTGATGCAGGAAGGCGTGACCACGCTGGAGATCAAGTCCGGCTACGGCCTGAGCGCCGCGCACGAAGCGCGTTGCCTGGCGGTGGCGCGGCGCATCGGCGGCGAGCTGCCGCTGACCGTGCGCACCACGTCGCTGGCCGCCCACACGCTGCCGCTGGAATACGCGGGCCGCGCTGACGACTACATCGACGCGGCCTGCGGCTGGCTGGTTGAGCAACATGCAGCAGGTCTGGTCGATGCGGTCGATGCCTTCTGCGACACCATCGGCTTCACGCCCGCACAGACCGAGCGCATCTTCAAAGCCGCGCAACTACTCGGCCTGCCGGTGAAGCTGCACGCCGAACAGCTCAGCGACCAGGGCGGCACAGCGTTGGCAGCGCGGTTTGGCGCGCTGAGTTGCGACCACCTTGAACACCTGTCTTCCACCGGCATCCACGCCATGCGCGCGGCCGGAACGGTGGCGATGCTGCTGCCCGGCGCCTACTACTTCCTGCGCGAAACGAAGTTGCCGCCGGTGCAGGCGTTGCGCGTGGCTGGCGTGCCCATCGCCATTGCCACCGACCACAACCCCGGCTCGTCGCCGGTCTTGAGCCTGCTGCTGATGATCAACATGGCCTGCACCCTGTTCCGCCTGACGCCTGAAGAAGCCTGGCGCGGCGTCACAGCCAATGCAGCGTTAGCACTCGGCCTGCCAGACCGTGGCACGCTGGCCGCAGGCCAACGCGCTGACTTCGTGGTCTGGGACGCCGAGCACCCGCGCGAGATGGCCTACCGCTTCGGCCACAACCCGTGCCGCCGCGTCGTTTGCGGCGGGGTGGAAAGGACACGCGCATGACAGCCAGCAGCCGCACGCACTTAAGCACGCACTCAGGCACGCACTCAGGCACGCACTCAGGCACGCACTCAGGCAAACAACCGCGCACGCACCCGGTCTTCAACCTGCAGCGCGGCAGTTCGCCGCTGCTCATCAGCTTCCCGCACGTCGGCACGCGGATTCCGCCCGACCAGCAGGCGCGCTACACGGCGCGTGCGCTTGAAGTCGAGGACACCGACTGGTTCCTGGACCGGCTCTACGCCTTTGCCGGCGAGATGGGTGCGACGCTGATCGTGCCCACGCACAGCCGCTACTTCATCGACCTGAACCGCCCCAGCGAAAACACGCCGATGTACGCCGGGCAGAACAACACCGAACTCTGCCCCACGCGGCACTTCACGGGCGAGGCCATCTACCGCGAAGACCAGGCGCCCATCGACGTTGAGGTCCAGAGCCGTGTCGCCAGCCACTGGCGGCCGTACCACGACGCGTTGCAGGCCGAAGTGTTGCGCCTGCACAGCGCCCACGGCCACGCGGTGCTGTTTGACGCCCACAGCATCAAGAGCGAACTGCCGTGGCTTTTTGACGGCACGCTGCCGCACATGAACCTGGGTACGGTAGACGGCAGCTGTTGCGCGCCCACGTTGCGCGACGCGCTGGCCGGTGTGCTCGCGGCGCAGGCTGACTTCAGCCACATCATCGACGGCCGCTTCAAGGGCGGCCACATCACGCGCTATTTTGGCCAGCCTGATCAAGGCATCCACACCGTGCAGCTTGAGATGTGCTGGCGCGCCTACATGACGGAGTCCAAGCCCCACCGCTGGCACGCGCAGCGCGCAGCGCGCGTGACGCCGCTGCTGCGTGCGCTGGTGCGGGTGATGTTGGACTGGAAGCCATCTGCATGAGCGCCGGGCCACTGTTCTGGGCGCCACGCGCCTGGGTCAATGGGGCGTGGGCCAACGCTGTCCTGCTGCGTGTGGACGCGCAGGGTCGCTGGGCGCAAATAAGCCCCGACACCCCGCCTTTGCCCCAGGCCCAACTGCTGCCCGGCCCCGTGCTGCCCAGCCTGGTAAACGCCCACAGCCACGCTTTCCAGCGCGCCTTCGTCGGCTTGGCCGAACGCCGCGACAGTGCGCACGACGACTTCTGGAGTTGGCGCGACCGCATGTACCGCGTGGCGCTGCGCATCACGCCCGCGCAGTTGCAGGCGGTGGCGACGCAGCTCTACGCCGAACTGCTGGCCGGCGGCTACACGCAGGTCTGCGAATTCCACTATCTGCACCATGCCGAAGACGGCAAAGCCTATGCCGATGAAGGCGCCATGAGCCGCGCTCTGGCTGCCGCCGCGCAAGCCACCGGGATTGGTCTCACGCTGCTGCCGGTGCTGTACGAACGCGCCGGCTTTACGCAGCCGGCGCTGCGTGAAGACCAGCGCCGCTTTGCCGCCGACGTAGCGCGGGTGCTGCGCCTGCGCGACGCCGTCCGCAGCTGGAATCTGCCGAATGTGCACGCCGGTGTGGCCATCCATTCGCTGCGGGCGGCGGCGGCTGAATCCATTCGCAGCCTGGCGCAACACCTGCAAGGCGACCCAGGCCCGATCCACATCCACATCGCCGAGCAAACGGGTGAAGTGAGTGACTGCCTGGCGGCCACTGGCGCTCGCCCCATCGAATGGCTGGCGGGTGAACTGGCGCGTGAACTGCCGCTGGACGCACGCTGGCAGTTGGTGCACGCCACGCATGCCACGCCTGAAGAGATCAAGGCGGTGGCTGCCACCGGCGCCGGCGTGGTGCTGTGCCCCGGCACCGAAGCCAACCTGGGCGACGGCCTGGCCGACCTGCCGCGCTGGCTGACGGCCGGCGTGCCGTTGTCGCTGGGGTCTGACAGCCAGGTCACCCGCAGCTGGCCGGAAGAGTTGCGCTGGCTGGAATACGGCCAGCGGCTGCTGCTGCGGCAACGCAACGTGGCCGCTGCCTTTGGCTTGGACTCGGGCACTGAGCCGCGTGCTGAGCCGCGTGCTGAACCCTCAACCGCCGCGCGGCTTTTCGAGCGCATGCGCAAAGGGGGTGCGGCAGCGGCCGGCTTTGCGCAGTGGGGCTTGGCCGTTGGCGCGCGCGCGGACCTGCTGGTGCTGGACGTGGCCCAGTCGGCGCTGTGCGGGCTGCCGCCTTCACACCTGCTGGACGGCCTGGTTTTCGCCGCGCCTGAGCGCCCATTTGCCAAGGTGATGGTGGCCGGGCGTTGGGTCGATGCTGCCAGCGCCCCGGCGCCTGGTTTCACGGCCGCGATGCAGGCTCTGTGGCCGCCGGTGACGGCCTAGAAGAGCTCGCCTTCGCGGTGGAACATGCCCATCTCCAGCACCAGCAGCCGGCGTTTGGTCTCGCTACCGCCCGGCGCTGAAAAGCCACCCAGCCGGCCGCCTGCCGCCAGCACGCGGTGGCATGGAATCACCAGCGGCCACGGGTTGTGTCCCAGGGCCTGCGCGACCGCCCGCTGCGCTGCGGCTTCGCCCAGGGCGTGCGCCAGCTCGCCGTAAGTGCACGTCTGGCCCGGGCCGAGCGCACGTGCAGCGAGGTAGACGCGGTGTTCGAATGGGCTGATGCCGCTGAAGTCCAGCGGCAGATCCAGCAGATCGTGCGGTTGTCCAGCCAGGTGGCTGCGGATGGCCCGCAGGGCCGTGGCCACAAAGCCGGGCAGCGCCGCAGCGAATGGGGAGGCTGCCGAAACCGCGTCGCATTCCACCGCGCCGGGTTGGCGCGCCAGCAGGTTGGCGCGCGTCAGCGCGTCGCTGTGGTCAGGCAGGCGCACTGCGGTCAGGCCGAGCGCGTGCCACGCCATCGCGCAGCGGCCAAAGGCAGTGTCGAAGAGCGTGTAGTGCGTCGTGGAGTCGGTCATGCGATGCGTCGTGCGGGCGTCTGCGCAGGCATGTTGGCAACAAGCTCGATCTTCAACTCAGTGCGTGTGTCGTTCGCGCTGGCGCAAGCTGTCGCTGAGGGCATTGAAAGCGCGCGCCAATTGGCCGATTTCGTCGCTGCGTTCGGTCTTGACGCGCGCGTCTTCAAAGTCGCCGCTCTGCAGTTCCTGCAACGCATGGGTGATGGCGCGCACCGGTTTCGTGATGCGCCGCGCCAGCAGCCAGGCCACCCCCGCCATCAGCGCAGCCACGCCGAGCGCGCCGGCCAGCAGCTGTGCATGCAGCCGCGTCAGGGGGGCCTGCACGTCGCTGCGCGCAACGGACACCGCCACCACCCAGTCGTGGCCGGTCACGGGGGCGTAGCCGGCCAGTGCCCCGCTGCCGCTGACGGCAGAGTCGTAAGCCAGGCTGCCCGGGGCCTGCGCGGCCAGCAGCGCACGCGCCAGCGGTGCTTCACCGACGCTCGTGATCTCGTCACGCCTGAAGCGCTGGTCGGCGCGGATTTCAGCTTGCCTGGCGGCCGGCAGCGGCATCAGGCTGCGGTAGCGCAAGTCGGCATGCGGGTGCTGCACCAGCACGCCGTCGCCGTCGACCATGAAGGGCGTCAGGCCGGGGCGCTGGGCCCGCTGCAGGATGGCGCCCACGGCGTCGCCCGACAGGCGCAGCGCCAGCACGCCCAGCACCGCGCCGTTGTCGGCGCGCACCGGTTCGGCACTGAACAGGCTGCTCGGGCTGTTGGTAATGCCGGTGCTGCTGTCGCTGCTGTTGCTGGTGCTGGTGCTGGTGCTGGTGCTGCTGGCCGTGCTGCCAGCCACAAGGCCGCTGGTGTAGGACCTGCCACTTTGCGCCACCGTGAAGTAATGGCGCAGCGTGTGGCTGCTGCCTTGGGCTGGCGCTTCGCTGGTCACCTGCGCCGTGCCGGCTGTGTCCAGCAGCATGACGGCCTGCACGCCGGCCCCGGCCTGCGCCAGGCGCTGCAACTTGTCGCGCAGCGCGGAGCGAGCGGCTTCAGTGGGCTTTTGCAGGTAGGCGGCAAAGGCCGGGTCGGTGGCCAGGGCGTGGGTCAGGCGGCGGCTTTCAGTGACGAAGCCGGCCACGTCGGCGGCGGCCTGCGTGGCCACTTGCTGCAGGTAGCGCGATTCGGCGTCCACGACTGCGGTGACGCTGCCGCGCAGGGTGCCCCACGCCACAAGCACCATCGGCAGCACGGCGGCCAGCAGCATCGCCAGCGCCAGCTTGAAGGCCAGGCGCCAGTCGCGCGGCAACAGCAGGCTCATCCAGCGCGGACGCGCGGGTGCGCGGCGTTCGGCGCTGGCGGATTCGTCGGCGCTGTCCTGCGTGGTCTGGCGCAGTTCAG
>JAYSYB010000117.1:0-2184 GCA_043716775.1 Rubrivivax sp. | reverse complement strand
CCGAAGGCAGCGTCCGCAGACGCAGACGCGCCGGTCGCCATCACGTCGCCTAGGGCTGAAAGGTGTTGGTGTTGGTGAGCCTGTCCCGCGCCGATGATGGACACGGCCGCCTTATCGCCCGGCGTTGCCGAGACCACGAGCGCCATGCCGCCGTCGGAGATGGGGCAGCAGTCAAGCAGGCGCAGCGGCGTGGCGATGTCCTTGGAGGCAGCCACGTCGGCGGTGGTGATCGGCGTTTGCAGGTGGGCCTGAGGATGGCGCGCTGCGTTGGCGCGCATGAGCACGGCAAATTGCGCGAGGTCGTCCTGTGTGAGGCCGGTGGCGTGCATGTACCGCGACGCCAGCAGGGCGTAATAGGCCGGTACGCTGGCGCCGTTGGGGACCTCGAAGTCGGGGTCGCCCACTTGCGCCAGGGTTTGGATGGCGCTGTCGCGCGTCTGTCCCGTCAGCCGATTCTCGCCGGCGACCACCAGCACGTTGCTGCAGCGGCCCACGCGGACCAGGTCGCGCGCTAGCATGAGCATCGCCGCGCCGGTGGCCCCGCCAAGCGCCATGCCGTGGGCATACCGTGGCCGCAGGCCGAAACGTTCGGCGAATAAGGTCGACAGCATCAGGTGCGGCAGCGTCGTCGCATAGCCGCAGAGCAGGCCGTCGATATCGCCGTGCCTGAGTTGCGCATCGTCCAGGGCCTTGCTGGCCGCGTCCGCCATGAGGTCCAAAGCACCTTCGCCCTCGAGCCGGCCAAACCGGGTGTGTCCCACGCCAGTGATGAACGCGGTGTTCATGGCGAGCTCCTCATGCGAACGCCTCTTCGCGCAATGGGGTGGCCGCGCTCGAATGCAGCCATCTCTCGCACAGGGCCGCCTCGCGTCGAAGGACGACGGCCAGTTCGACTTCGCGCTCGACGATACGGTCACTCAGCGCCGCGATGCTGATGGCAGCCACCGCCCGCCCGTTCGCGCCCATGATCGGCACGGCGATCCCGCCCATGCGCACGACCACCACATCCAGCAGCACCACATGCCCACGGGACGTGGACTCGGCGATCTTGGCCTCCAGCAGGTCGCGGTCGATCCTAGGGTAGCGTTGTGTGCGTTGCAGCTGCGCCGCAACGATTTCCAGCGCAGCCTGCCGCTCGCGATCCGGCATGAACGCCAGCAGCGCGAGGCTGCCCGCGCCAACGCCCAGCAATCGGCGGCTGCCGATCTCCAGATAGTTAGCGCGGATCGGGTAGCGGCCCAACTCCAGGTCGACGCACATCGATTCGGCGCCACTGCTGGGTATCGACAGGATCGCCGTGTCTTCGAACGCGTCGGCGAGCCGGACTAGACTGGGGCGCACGATGGTGCGTGGGTCCGAACGCGCAAGTGCCGCGGCACCGGCCAGTTGCAGTTCAGGCCCGCCGCGGTACAGCTTGGTATCCGCGTCACGCAGTACGAAGCCCTCCCGGGCGAGTGCTTCCAGCAGACGCAGCACGGTCGCGTTGTCTAGGTTCGTGGCTTGGGAGATGTCGGTGAGCCGCGCTTGCTGAAGGTGAGTGATGGCTCGCAAGATCCTGCATGCCTTGCCCACCGAGGAGGGTGCATCGGCGGACTCGGGTGCTAGCTCAGTGGGTAGAGAACTGCTCGGAAAAAGTTTCATTGTGCGAAATTGTTATCACAATCATCAGAATACAGGGCGAGTCCGCCTGTTGGAATAAGGGTTTGTGTTGATTTTGCTAGATGAAACTTTTCTTAAAGTGAGCTCAATCGGCGCGGGCCTCAAGGCTGCCTTCGATTGCTGCGCAGAGCGCGCAGCGCGATTCGCCAACTCGAAAAAGAGGCCGGTCTGGTCGCACGCTCTGCGACTTTCTCGCTTTACGGAGACATGAGCGACCGGATGATGAGCGTGGCCGCTGTACTCGGACATCGCCAAGAGGTCCACTCCAACGACGAGTGCTTGTCCACCTAGCGGGCGTCCCCGGCTCATGGATCGTGCATCGGGATCGGTCCTGGATATCTGGCCGTCAGGTTGTGTCTTGAGTTGTTCTTTGATTGCGTCGAGTTCACGCATTTGCTGGCGTAACCGTGCAATCTTGTCTGTCAGCCGCACTGTCTTGGCCTCAAGCTCAACAGGCTGCGTGCGATCCGCGGCCTCAAGCACATTAAGGTACCGCTGGATGCTCTCTTCAATCTGCTCCTGGCG
>JAYSYB010000116.1:0-2194 GCA_043716775.1 Rubrivivax sp. | reverse complement strand
ACGCCTATCCGATTCTGGACGACCAGCCGGTGCCCGCCGACAAGCTGCGCGACCGCGCCTACGAGCAGGCCAACACCTACAGCGACATCGTGGGCCTTAACAGCAAGTGGCTCAACCTGGTCTGGCTGAACTTTGGTTTTCACAACGCGCACCACGAGCGGCCCACGGCGCCCTGGCACCGCCTGCCGGCTTTTCACCGCGAGCTTTATCCTGACAGTTACACGCAGGTCGTCACGGTGCGCGAGCTGCTGCACAGTTTTCACGTCAACCGCGTCCGGCGCGTGCTGGCCAGCGACTACGGCCAGATCCAGGCGCCGGGCACCAGCGGCCGCACGCACGGCTTCGTGGGCGCGGTCGGCGTGTCCTTCCTGACAGCGGTCTAGCGTGACACCGCGCTACGCCCTGGAGGGGAAAACCGTGGTGCTGACTGGCGCGGGCGGCGGCATTGGCCGCGCGCTGGCGCACGCGTTCGCTTCCCAGGGCGCTACCTTGCTGCTGCTCGACCGCGAGGCGCACAGCCTGCAAAGCCTGGCCCAGGCGCTGGCCTTGCCAGACCGGGTCGGCACGGCCGTGTGCGACCTGGGGGACGACGGCCAGGTCGCGCTGCTGGCTGAGCGGCTGCGGGCGCAGGGGGTTCGCGTCAATGTGCTCATCAACAACGCGGGCAGCGAATACCCGACCCCGATCGACAGCCGCGCCCCCGACGCCATGGCGCGCTGGGCCGGCTTGCTCGACAACAACGTTGTCAGTATGGTGCGCCTGACGCGCGCATTGCTGCCGCTCATGCCGGTCGGCGCCAGCGTCATCAACCAGTCGTCGATCTGGGGCAAGACCGGTGTGGCCGACTTTTCGGCCTATGTGGCCAGCAAGCACGCGGTAATCGGCCTGACGCGCTCGCTGGCGTTTGAACTGGCTGCCCGCGGCATCCGCGTCAACGCGGTCTGCCCGGGCTGGATTCGTACCGAGGCGGCGCTGCGCTCGCTGACCAGCATGGCGCAGCAGCAAGGCCGCAGCGAAGCCGAGATTGAGCGCGAACTGCTGTCGCGTCAGGCCGTTCCGGTGATGCTAACGCCGGCCGATATTGCCGGTATCTATCTTTTCCTGGCCAGCGTCGATGCAGCGCCGCTGACCGGCCAGGCCATTGTGATGAGCAACGGCGAGGTGATGGGCTGATGGCTGCGGCGTTCGAGCTGTCTCTGTCTGGTCGCCGCGCACTGGTGACCGGAGCCAGCAGCGGTATTGGCCGCGCCATCGCGCTGGCCTTTGCGCAAGCCGGTGCGGCCGTGGTGGTCAACCACCTGGGGCGCGCTACCGAAGCCGATGCACTCGTGCGGGAGATCCACAGCCTGGGCGCCCAAGCCTGGGCGATCGAGGCCGACGTTAGCCGGTCGGCCGATGTGGCCCGTCTGGCGGCACAGGCCGCGCAGCGGTGCGGCGCCGTCGATGTGCTCGTCAACAACGCTGGCGTCATCCAGGAAAAACCGTTTCTCGACACCACCGAGGACGACTGGGACCGCATGCTGGCCGTCGACCTGAAGTCGGTGTTCCTGACCGCGCGCGCCTTTTTGCCCGGCATGGTGGCGCAGGGGCGCGGCGTCATCATCAACATCGCCTCTGACCTGGCCGTGCTGGGGCGCGAGCACTACGCGCCTTACTGCGCCGCCAAGGCCGGCGTGATCGGCCTGACGCGCTCGCTGGCGCGTGAGTTCGCCCCAGAGATCCGTGTCAATGCGATTGCGCCGGGGCCAGTCAACACGGCGATGATGTCGCTCGACGGCATGAGCCCGCAGTGGCTGGCCAAAGAGCTGGACATTCCGCAGCGGCGCATTGCCGAAGCTGATGAGATCGCCGCCACTGCGCTGTTTCTGGCCTCTGACCTGTCACGCTTTTACTGCGGACAGGTGCTTGGTCCCAATGGCGGCTCGGTCATGGGCTGAAGCGGATTGACAAACACCTGATGCTGTCCCCACCCCTTTCATCACCCCGACCCGCCGCCTGGCCCGTGGCCGTGTTGCTGTTCTCCTCGTCGCTCTGGGGGTTGTCGTGGTGGCCGCTCAAGCAGTTTGTCGCGATGGGCCTGTCTGGTCCGGTGCTATCGCTGCTGGCCTATGGCCTGGTCAGCCTGTGCACCTTCATGCTGCTGTGGCGCGAGCGGGCTGCCTGGCGTTCGCAAACCGGTCTGCTGCTGGCCTTG
>JAYSYB010000115.1:0-6837 GCA_043716775.1 Rubrivivax sp. | reverse complement strand
CCCGATCTGGGTTCGTCACGCGCAGCCGTTTCGGCAGGGCACGCGACTCGGCATCGAGTTCATGCAATGCGCTTTTTGGCGCTTTTGCGGATGGCATGTGCACAGCCCTTTCACGCACGATGGTGCTGGCGCCTTTATCGGCCCGCAGACCGCGAAACACGGCGTGGCGAATGTGACCGGCGCGTGTCCATTCGCCAAAGCTCACTTCGGCCACCAGGGTCGGTGCAACCCAGTGTGGTCGGCCTTCGATCTTTGCACCGGCCGCAAATGGGCTGCGGTCTCGTGACAGCGCGTCGAGCTTTTTCTTCATGTCCGTCAAGGCTTGCTGACTGAAGCCCGTGCCGACGTCGCCGGCGTACTGCAGCAAACCATGGGCGTCCTGCACGCCCAGCAGCAGCGCACCAAATTCAGACCGCGTGCGCTGGGGGTCGGTGTAGCCGCCGATCACGAATTCCTGTCGCTGGCTGCACTTCAGCTTGATCCAGTCGGTGGACCTGGAAGACCGGTAAGGCGCCGTGCGGCGCTTTGCGATGATGCCCTCCAGGCCCAGCTTGCAAGCCGACGCGAGCATGCTCTCCGGGTGGGCGTCAAACTCTTCGCTGAAACGCACCCGCTGCGAGGGCGCAGTGGCCAGCAGGCGTTTGAGCAGCGCGCGGCGCGCGTGCAGCGGGGCGCGGCGCAGGTCATGCCCGGCGGCGTAGGGCAGGTCGAAGAGATAGAGCACGACATCGTCGATGTGCTGGGTGTCGAATGCCTGCTGCAGCGCGCCGAAGTCCGGAATGCCCGCTTCGCTCTGGACGACGATTTCGCCGTCATACCAACCGGGTGGCAATCCAAGCTTTTCAATGCTTTTCTGCAGCGCGCCCAGTTTCGATGTCCAGTCATGGCCATTGCGCGTGAACAGCCGCGCACCGGATGCGTCGTTGCGCACCAGCAGGCGATAGCCATCGAACTTGATCTCGTAATCCACTCATCGTGGCCTGGCGGCGGGCCGGCTGCGAGCGTGGCCAATTGCGGTGACAGCGTGGGCGGCAATGCGCACGGCACGGCCTCGGGTGGCAGGCCTGCCGCCGCACGCGCCGCCTTGATGCTGCGCGCCGGCGGCTTGAGGGCCTTCACGCTGTCTGGCAGTTGATCAACAACGCTGTAGTCGGCGGATGCGCGGACGAAAGCGTCCTTCTCTTTGATCAGCAGCCAAGCGACCTGCTTCTCGGCTTTGCCCTTCATCCGCACCAGCACCCACTTGCCGTGCAGTTTTTGGCCGTGCAGTTCGAACTTCAGGTTGCCGTCGATATAGCCTAGATCTGCGTCATGCAACGGCGTCCAGGTGCCGGAGTCCCAGACGATGACTTTGCCCGCACCGTATTGTTTGGCGGGCACCGTGCCCTCAAACGTTGCGTAGCTGAGCGGGTGGTCTTCAACCTGAACCGCCATGCGCTTGACCTTGGGGTCTAAGCTCGGCCCTTTCGGCACGGCCCAGCTTTTCATCGTCCCGTTGAGTTCAAGCCTGAAGTCATAGTGCAGGCTGCTGGCCCAGTGTTTTTGAACGACGAAGGCCCGGTCTTTGCCCGCGGGCATGCCTTGGTCTTCTGGCTCCGGCGTCAGCTCGAAATTGCGCTTCGCCTTATAGCCGCGAAGGGGATCGTCGGGCCAGGAGGTCAGGCCTGCAGACCCTGGACGCGGCGGGACACGGCGCACGCTTAGCCCACGATCAGTTGGTTGATCGTGATGGGCAATTCGCGGATGCGTTTGCCGGTGGCGTGAAACACGGCGTTGGCCACCGCAGCGCCCAAGTGCAAGGGTGCGAGGGCGCCGCCACCAGGCCGTCAATGGCGCCGACTGTCAGCATTAACAGACTGCCACTGGTACTGATCCGGCTCGGCTTTGCATCGTCAATCCTTTGCTGGGGGCGGGTCGCGCACGTCGCGGCCTGGGCGGCGCTCGTCGGGGTGATCGGGCTCGTCGGGCTCACGGGGCTCACCGGGTTCGCCGGGTGCGTCGTGTTCGTCGGGATCGCCGATTTCGTCGATTTCTTCAGGTTCGTCAGGTCCGATCGGTCCGTCGGGGGGGATGGATTCATCAGGCTGAGGTTCCGCGCCCGGGATGTTGTCGCCTTCGTTCTGCAGGCCACCGGCCTGGGCGGCTTCGGGGCCATCAACCGGGTCTACAAAGGCCAGATCCGGGTCTTCGTCTTCATTCATTGCGCCGTCGGCCCTGGCGCCAGGCTTGAAAACACGGTCCACACCGACATCGGCGGCCTCCCTGCCGGCATCGGCGCCCGCGCTGCGGCTTTCGCCCGTGCCGGCGGCGTCGCTTGCGGCGTCGCCCAACGCGTCGGCAGTGGTCAGGCTGCGCCCGCCGTCGCCGCGCAAAGCCACATCGACTGGCGCGTTCGGGTCGCCGTCATCCGCGTCGTCCAAGCCAGCCAGGTCACTGGCGCTGTCGGAACTGTCGCTGGGGCCCAGGTGGGTGGCGGTGCGCCCGCTGTAGCTGTCCGCATCGGCTTCAATGCTCGGTAATGTGGTCTGTCTCATGTCACTTCCTCCAATGGGTGGATGTTTGGTCGGGCTGCGCCGAGCAGCTTGTCGACGAACCAGGTGACCATGGCCATGTTCAAAGGCTGGGCGGCGGCCCAGTGCTTGTACGACGCGGTGTCCAGGTTGCCGGTCTGGCCCACGGGGTACACCGCCAGCCCATGGTTCGATGACTGCAGTTTGGCGTCGCGCGCCGCGATGGCCGTGGCCAGCGCCAGGTTGGTGCCGGCACTTTCGCCGGCCAGCGCCATGCGCCGGCTGTCGCCCTTGAGGGACGCTGCGTTGGCCGCCACCCACCACTTGGACGCGGCCAACGCGTCGTCCCACGCTGCCGGAAAGTTCGCCTCTGGCACGCGCCGGTAGTCCACCAACACCACCAACACCACCACCGCCTGCGCCGCCTTGGCCAGCGCCCGGGCGCCGTCGTCATAAACCTGTTTGTTTGCGATCACCCACTCGCCGCCGTGGAAATAGACCACCACCGGGAACGGCCCCGCACCAGCGGGGGTGTGGATGCGCGCCGGCAGGTTGCCGACGGCACCGCGCACTTCGCGGTCCACGCTGGTCACGCCAGGCACCACCGTAGTGCGGGCGGTGTCCTTGCCTTGTTTCTTCAAAAACGCCATTGCCGCGTTAGCTGGAGTGCGCTGGCGGCGAGCTTCTTCCGGCGTAAAGGTCTTGATCGGCGTGCCGCCCAACGCGGCCAGTTCGCCCAGCACCGCCGGCATGTCCGCATCGGCCTCGAATGGCGTGCCGGTCTCTTGCAAAGGGGTGTTGGACAGCGGGTCTGCTGCATGCGCGACGGGTGTCAGCACGAAGCCACCCAGCGCCAAGGTGCTGGCGGCAAGCCAGAGTGCTGAGCGCCGCGCATTGCGCTGGTCTGAGGCGCGCTGGGGAGGCGATGGAAAGTTCAACGATGGATCCTGGTGGCGGGCTGCAACTCTTCCGTTGGCGCAGACACGACCACCGCGTCTGCAGCTGCACTCTGAGGGGGGCGTTGCTGGGTGTCTGTTCGCAAGAAGACATAAGGCCTTGGTCGGACCGGGCCCCGGGAATCCTGCTCAAGGTGTCGGCTCCGCGCAGGTCCTACATGCCATTGGGTTGTTTGCCTTTGGGCACTCTGCATCCTTCAAGGCGACACTCGTGCATGACCCCGGCATTTCGACATCCCGCGTTCCGGACATTACCGAATGAGACGCCCATGCCGCACCTTGACTCTCGTTCGCATAATTGCATTTGTTGGCCGGTTGCCGCAGTGCGGGTGAATGAGCCTTGGCAGGCAGCCTGGCAGTACTTTTCCCACAAGTGCGGTGCCAGCACCAGCCTGGCGCAAGCCTGAGCGGCGTCGGAGATGGACTGGCTCAATCTGCTGCAGTGGCCCGCCATGGCCGTGACCGTGGCCGCGTCTTGGCTGGTGGGCTCTTCAAAGGAAGGGCGTCGCAATGCGGGCTTCTGGGTCTTCATTCTGAGCAACGGGCTGTGGGTAGCGTGGGGTCTGCATGACGGGGCGATTGCACTGGTTGCGCTGCAGTTCGCGCTGGCCGCGATGAATATTCGCGGCGCAGTCAAAACCAAAGAACCGGTGTGAAGCATTGCCGAAGCAGTGCCGCGACAGGCTGGCACTGACTGTTAGCAGCGTCCTACGGTGGCATGCGCTGCAGGCCGACGCGTTGCACCCGGCCCCACTGCTGAAATGCGCAGACGGCGCCGCATCCCCGGCAGTCGAAAGAACTGAAGGAAGGCATTCAACATGACGACCCCCACACAGAACGCCCCAATCAACCGGGGGGACGATGAACACGATGCCCGCGAAAGGTTGTGGGCGTTGATCAAGGACATTCGCTTTTCGATGTTCACCGCACGGCATCAAGACGGCCACTTGCACTCCAGGCCCATGACAACGCAGAACGCGGGCGTTGATGAGGACACCAGCCTGTGGTTCTTCATGTCCAGAGCCAGTGAACCCGTGATTGACTTGCTCCGCGAGCCCGAAGTCAATATCTCGTACGCCGACGTCGGCGCTGACAGCTATGTGTCCGTATCAGGAAGAGCCGCTGTGGTGGAAGATTTGGCCAAGAAGCGAGCGTTGTGGTCCAAGCTTGCTGAAGCCTGGTTCCCGGGCGGCGCTGAGGATCCGGACTTGGCGTTGGTGCGCGTCGCGATTTCGCATGCCGATTATTGGGATGTGAAGGAAAGCAAACTGGTGCAGCTATTTAAGATGGCCAAGGCGACCGTGACGGGTTTGCCGCCCGTCCGCATGGGCGAGCATGCTCAAGTGCAAATGAATTAGCCGGCAAGCTTACAGGGCTGCGTTGGGGTGTTAAGGGTATGGGAGCGTGCAGGCGCTGCCGGGCCGTTCTTTTCGTCACCCTGAGAGCCTGGAAATTACTGCGCGGCCAATTGCTCTGCGCTGAAGCCGGCTACACGCCGAAGAACTGCTGAATTCTTGCCACGTCTGGCAGCACATAGATGATGCTGGATTGGGTGGAAAATGCAGGGCGAATGTAGGCGTCGTAAAACGCATGCGGAATGTTGATGCAACCGTAGGAAATCCGGTTGTCGCTGATAGATGGCGTAGCCAACCGTTGCAACCGTTGTTCAGCAGCATTGGACGTCACGACGCGATGCATTGAAACGGCCGCGTCGTAGTCCACCCAGACCACGTCCTCACCCCTCGCGTTGCGGCCCCGTTCGCCCACGAAGCGGCCCGCTGGCGTAGTGCGCTCATGGGGCCGCACCTCTTCAATGGGCCGGTCGCCGATGCCAGGCACGGAGTCATCGCCCAGTGCCTCGCCCAACAACACTGGCGAACTGGCTTGCAACCGGGCCTGGGCATTAAATACATACAGATGCGCAGACTTCTTGTCGACGACGACAAACGCTTTTCCTTGGTGGTCGTCAACACGTGCAATCCAGTCGGCGACAGCCCTGGCTTCGGCAGAGGGAAGGGCATTTCCAAAGTCGGCGACGCGCGAAAGAGCAGGGGGGCCGCTCTTGCTTGCAACAGAGGGCCTCGCGCCCCAGCCACCAGCCGTGAATGTTCCAGATTGCAAGGCCATCGGATACAACAACAGCAACACGGCGATACCCACCGCCGCACCGTGCAAGGTTGCCGACGTCAGGGTACGCTGTGCCTTTGTAATGGATTGAATGTGGATGTGCATCGGGCTGCTCACCGTTGCCAAGTTCGTGTCGTTTCAGCTGCCCAGGAACGGGCGCGGTAACGGGTCCGCCAATGGGCCGAAATTGAACGCAAAAAAAAGGGCCCAAAAACGGGCCCAGAAAGCAAGCCCAAAAACCGGATTTCTGGACGGCAGAAAGGCGACGAAACGCCTCAGTTTCGGTCAGCGCGAGCAGTCCGCTCTTGCTGCATCGAGCTGCCATCTGTTGAAGAACGCGTGGTGCCGTCCTGCATGGTGGTGCTGCCTCTGTTCATCCCGGAGGTGCCTGTGCTGCCGTCGCGCTGCATGCGGTCAGTAGATGTGGTGCCCATGTTGCTGCTGGTTCCCGTTCCGGTGGCGGTGGAATCCTGGGTGCGTTGCGTGGAAGTACCCGAGGTGCCCGACGTGCCGGTCGTGGATGGGTTCGTCATTGACCCGTCACGTTGCGTCGTCCCTGTGGTACTCGAATTGCCAGTCTGAACTTGCGGTTGGGCGGGTGTGGTTTGGGCAAATGCGAAAGTGGCGGCACTAACCACCGTGACGGCGGCGACCGCTGCGACTAAAAGTTTGGGTGAATGCATCAGGAACTCCAGTACTGAAAAGAAAGAACGGCATTTAGCCGGGGAAATTGAAGCTTAAGCGTTAGAGGGTTCTTCGAATGTGGGAAGGAAGGTGACCGCACCGTAGGAGACCACGCGCATTCGGTGCGCAATGTTCGGCAGCGAACGCATGCGCCAACGCCGCTTTCAGCCGTCGCAAAGTGTTTACGAGCCAACGTGCGACACCGCACGGAGTGAATTGCAATTGGCCGTTACGTTCCGCCCTCAAGTTTGTGCTTGATCGCTGCCGTGTCTGGGTTGGCCTCCTAATTCCGTGATGCCAATCCAGAAGCTGTTCAATCCCCGTTTCCGGAGACGCCCATGAATTCAAGTCACTTTTCCCGATCACCTGTCAGCCACGCTGTTTGCTCGCTGGGCCTGGGCTTTGCTGCCGTGCTGGCCGCATCGGCTCCTGCGCAGGCATCCAGCCATCGCGAGGCACCCTTCATTGCGGGGCAGGCGAAGGTGGATGCCACTGACCTGTACATGTTTCGCAGCTATGAAGCCGGGCGCCAGAACTTCGTCACCGTCCTGGCCAACTAC
>JAYSYB010000114.1:0-2203 GCA_043716775.1 Rubrivivax sp. | reverse complement strand
ATCGCCGGCACTCGCCAGCACCGTCACCGGCCTGGCGATGAAGCCCTTGGCGGTGCGCACGAACAGGTGCGCCTTGTCGCCGTCGCGTGCCAGCGCCGCGATCGGCACCGCAAAGCCTGCCGCAGCACTGGCGAAAGGCACCCGCACCTGCACGAATTCGCCCACGCGCAGCAGCTTCACGCCGCGCGTGACTTCGGCACGCAGGGTCAGCGTCTGGTCTTCGGCGACGCGGCCACCCAGGCTGGCCGGGGTGGCCGCAGCGTCGCGGCCGACAATGGTGATCATCGCGCCCTGGGCCGGCAGTTGGGCCTGCCGCGCCACCGGCACCTGGATGTCGAGCCACAGCTTGCTGGTGTCGGCAATGCGCACCAGCGCCTCGGCAGATGGCACGCGTTGACCCGTGCGCACGAGCACTTCGGCCACCGTGCCGGCCGCTCTGGCCCGCAACACCAGCGCGTCCTGCAAGGCGCCACCGCCCGCCACGCTGCGGATCGATCCGGCGTCCATGCCGGCCAGCCGCAACGAGGCTTCCGCCTGGCGCAGTTCCGCCGCGTTCGACGCCGCAGCAGCCTCGGCCTCCTGCACGCGCCGCGCCGGCACGATGCCCTCGGCCACCAGCATGCGCTCGCGCTGCAGCGTCTGCTGCACCAGCTTGCCCCGGGTGCCGGCCTCCATCAGCCGCAACTGCAAGTCACCGAGTTCGGGGCTGACCAGGCGCAGCAGCGGCTGGCCGGCCTTGACCGCATCGTTCGGCGCCACCAGCAGTTGGTCGACCACGCCGGGCAGCGGCGCGCTGAGCACGTACTCCTGCTTGGGCGGCAGCACCACGCGCGCTGGGTAGGCGGGGCCCTCGATCGGGCCCGGGGCTGCGAGTTTCTGGGTCTTGACCCCGAGCGACTGCATTTGCGCCGCCGTGACGGCGAACTCGTCAGCGCCCTGGGCCGCCAGCGCGGGCACGGCGGCCAGCAGCCCGGCGAACGCAACGGCGTTGAGAAAGCGGCGGCCAAGGCTGCGCCGCAATGGATGAACGAACATGAAAGCTCCCGCGAAACCCAGGCACCCGCCGACAAGGCGGGGTGCCGAAAAAAAGCAAATGAGACGGCTTTTTCAGGCGCGCCAGGGCGGCGCTTGCGGGGCAGGCCACAGACTGCGGTACGCAGGTGTCGGTGGCGCGTGGTGGCTGGCGATGGCCAGACGGGTGGAATCCTTGGTCGCTGGTGGCGACCGATCTGCCGGCCACAACGACACAGACCCCTCGTCATCGCCGCCGGCCCTCGTCAAAGCGTGGCCGACCTCGCTGCGCAGCACCGTGGTGGCATGGACCCAGGTAGAGCGGTGATCTGGCGCCTCAGCATGCGCCTGGGCAAACCTTTCGAACTGGATCCCGTCCGCATGTACAGCCGCACGTACAGCCGCAAGCGCGGTGCCATCAACGCCACTGTCGTGGTGGTGCGTGTGCCACGGTGCGCTGAACTGGTCGACCACCAGCAACACCAGGATCAGCCAGCGCGCCAGCCCATGCGCCGCGCGCGCCGTCGAGGCGCGCAGGGCAGTCAGGGAACTGGAACGAGACGGACGCATGTGGACGGAGGGGCAAGAAATCGCCCGGGGAACTATAGCCCGTACAGGCGCGGCCCACCCTGGATTCTTGCGCCAATCGTCGGCGCAGGGCCGTGCGGCGGTGCTGCGTTCGCTCTCAGCCTCGCCAGCCAGCAACGATGATCGTGAAGCCCGGCAGCGCCACAGCACCCCCCCCAATCGGTGAGCGACAGCCGCACACCGTCCACCACGCGCAGCCAGGACAGCGCCGTGACGCCCTGGCGCACCCACAGCCAGGGCAACTAGCAGCCGACGCTTTCGGCCAAGGCCGTCAGCACGAAGAGACCAAGAGCGCGGGCAATGTCCATCGGGGGTGGTCGTGCTGGTGATGGGTATACACAAAGTGTGCGTGATCGTGGCGCAGCGGCTCGTGGCGGTGGCGGTGGCGGTGGCGGTGTGGGTACGACACGACTGGTGCGCCTTGCAAGGCAGGGGCAAGCGTTCCGCGAACCCCATTCTTGCGACGCCGCCGGCGCGGTGCTGAGGGGTTAGTGTCGAGAGACCCGGGACAAAGGCCACCAGCTTGCCAGGAGACACAACGCGGCAAAACCGGCGAGCAGCCCGGCACGCGGCAGGATGAAGGCGGCATCGGGCTCACCGAGAA
>JAYSYB010000113.1:0-2203 GCA_043716775.1 Rubrivivax sp. | reverse complement strand
CACGAGCCTGGGCGCCGAGGACATGGTGCTGACTGACCTCATCGCGCGCCACAACGTGCGGATTGCGCTGGCCACACTGGACACCCACAAGCTCCATGCAGAAACACTGGCGCTGATCCCCGCCATTGAAGACCGCTACGGCCTGACGGTGGAACGCTGGCAGCCTGTGGCCGAGCAGGCCATCCATTTCGTCAAGACCCACGGCGATCTGGCCATGCGCCAAAGCATCGACCTGCGCAAGGCCTGCTGCCAGATCCGCAAGATCGAGCCGCTGTCGCGCCTGCTCGCCAACCGCACGGCCTGGGTCACCGGCCTGCGGCGCGAACAGTCGGGCGCGCGCGCCGAAGTGCCGTTTGAAGACAGCGACAGCAGCCAGAAAATCGGCCGCGCCAAGTTCAATCCGCTGGCCGACTGGAGCTTGCACGACGTGTGGCACTACATCGCCCGCTTTGAGGTGCCCTACAACGCGCTGCACGACCAGTTCTTTCCCAGCATCGGTTGCGAACCCTGCACCCGCGCGGTGTCACTCGGCGAGGACTTTCGTGCCGGCCGCTGGTGGTGGGAACAAGACAGCGCGAAGGAATGTGGGCTGCATCTTTCTGCCGTTCAGCCCACCGGCCAGGAGACATCGGCATGAACGCCCCCGCTCACATCGAACACCTGCTGCCCGGCCTGGACCACGCACACCTGGACGCGCTGGAAGAAGAAGCCATCTTCATCCTGCGTGAAGTGGCCGCCGCCTTCGAACGCCCGGCCCTGCTGTTCTCGGGCGGCAAGGACTCCTGCGTCGTGCTGCGCCTGGCCGAGAAGGCCTTCAAGAACCATGTTGCGGGTGACGACTTCAGCGGCCAGTTGCCCTTCCCGCTGCTGCACGTGGACACCGGCCACAACTTCCCCGAAGTCATCACCTTCCGCGACCAGCGCGTGGCGCAGATGGGTGAACGGCTGGTGGTGGGCAGCGTTGAAGAGTCCATCCGGCGCGGCACCGTGCGCCTGGCGCACCCGCTGGAATCGCGCAACGGCCACCAGACCGTGGCGCTGCTGGAGGCCATCGAAGAAGGCCGCTACGACTGCCTGATTGGCGGGGCGCGCCGCGACGAAGAAAAGGCGCGCGCCAAGGAACGCATCTTCAGCCACCGCGACAGCTTCGGGCAGTGGCAGCCGAAAGAACAGCGGCCCGAGTTGTGGACGCTCTTCAACACCCGCATCCGCCCGGGTGAACACTTCCGCGCCTTCCCCATCAGCAACTGGACCGAGCTGGACGTGTGGCTGTACCTGGCGCGTGAACGCATCCCGCTGCCCGGCCTGTACTTCAGCCATCACCGAGACGTGGTGCGCAAGAAAGGTCTGCTGGTGCCGGTGACCGCCGTCACGCCACCTGCCGCCGGCGATGTGGTGGAGACACTGCCGGTGCGCTTCCGCACCGTTGGCGACATGACCTGCACCTGCCCGGTGGAGAGCGACGCCACGACCGCTGTCGATATCGTGGCTGAAACGCTAACCGTCACGGTGAGCGAACGCGGCGCCACGCGCATGGACGACCGCACGTCTGATTCGTCGATGGAACGGCGCAAGAAGGAAGGGTATTTCTGATGTCTGCCTTGCCCCAAACAGAGCCGCAACACAAGGCGCTGCGCTTCTTGACCGCCGGCAGCGTCGATGATGGCAAAAGCACGCTCATCGGCCGCCTGCTCTACGACAGCCGCGCCATCCTGGCTGACCAGCTGGACCACCTGCGGGCACGCGCTGCCGGTCAGCCCCAAGCGGCTGGCGCCCCACCCTTCGACTTGAGCCTGCTCACCGACGGCCTGGAAGCCGAGCGCGAGCAGGGCATCACCATCGACGTTGCGTACCGCTACTTCGCCACGCCCAGCCGCAAGTTCATCATTGCCGACGCACCGGGGCACGAGCAGTACACGCGCAACATGGTCACTGCTGCAGCAGGCAGTGACGCCGCCGTGGTGCTGGTGGACATCACCAAGCTCGACTGGCGCCGCACGCCGCTCGAGCTGCTGGTGCAGACGCGGCGCCACTCGCTGCTGGCTCAACTGCTGCGCGTGCCGAGCATCGTGTTCGCCGTCAACAAGCTCGACGCCGTGGGCGGCGAAGCCGAAGCCGCCTTCACCGCCGTGCGCCAGGCGCTGCGGGAGTTTGCTGCCCAGGCCGGCTTTGAGGTGGCGGCCACCGTGCCGGTGTCGGCACT
>JAYSYB010000112.1:0-6861 GCA_043716775.1 Rubrivivax sp. | reverse complement strand
TCGCAAGCCACGCCGACCACAGCATCACAAGCCCCAGCACCCAGCGCGCGGCGCGTGGCAGCTGCGGCCAGGCGCTGGGCCCGCTGCGCAGTGCGATGGCGCCGGCTGCCACCCACAGCGTTGCCACCAGCCACCAAATCGCCGCGGGTGCTTCGTCTTTCCAGCCGCCATACAGCGCAAGTGCACCCGCCACAGCCACAGTGGCACCCATCGCCAGCGACAGCGTGTCGCCGGCCTGGTTCAAGCGCGCCCATTCCCAGCCCGCAGCAGCAATCAGCAGCAACGTCAGCAGCGCAAAGGGCCAGTTGCTGTCGAGCGTCAGTGCGCCCAGCAGAAAGGCCACCAGCACAAGTGCCGTGATGATGCGTTGCCGAAGCATGGGTCCTTACAGCCCTTCCAGCGCAACGGTGGGCGGCTGGATGCCCCCGAAGCGGCGATCGCGTTGCGCAAAGGCCTGCAGGGCGGCGTCGATCTCGGTTTCACCGAAGTCGGGCCACAGGCAATCGGTGAAGAAAAGCTCGGAGTAGGCGGCTTGCCAGAGCAGGAAGTTGCTCATGCGCATTTCACCGCCCGTGCGGATGAATAGGTCGGGGTCGGGCGCAAAGGACAGCGCCATGTGGCGGGACAGCCAGGCTTCGTCCACCGCTTCGGGTTTCACGCCTTGGGCGATGGCGTCTCGGCAGGCCTGCACCACGTCCCAGCGGCCGCCGTAGTTGAATGCCACTGCCAGCGTGATGCGTGTGTTGTGCCGGGTGATGTGTTCAGCATGTTCCCAGGCCTTGCGCAACTTGTCGGACACCGCAGAGCGGTCGCCGACGATGCGGATGCGCACGCCATCACCGGCCATCTTGCCCAGGTACTTGGACACGGCCACCAGCACCAGACTCATCAGGCCCGACACCTCTTCGGTGGGGCGCTTCCAGTTCTCGGACGAAAACGCAAACACCGTCAGGTACTGCACGCCGCGGTCGGCAAAGGTGTTGACGGCGCGGACCAGCGCATCGACACCCTGCTTGTGGCCGAAGAAGCGTGGCATGTAGCGCTTGCGCGCCCAGCGGCCGTTGCCGTCCATCACCACCGCCACGTGGCGCGGCACTGCAGCGGCGCCGGCGTCAGGGGCGTCAGCCGCGTCGGCAGCTTGGCTCAAGTGGGACATCAATCGGCGGTCAGGACAGCGGGCGGCGCGGGAGTCGATGGCGTCGGTTAGACCGCCATCACCTCGGCTTCCTTGCCCTGCACCAGGCGGTCCACTTCAGCGATGGTGCGGTCGGTGAGGCGCTGGACTTCGTCCTGCGCGCGGCGCTCATCGTCTTCGCTGGCTTCCTTGTCCTTGAGCAACTTCTTCAGGTGCTCGTTCGCTTCTCGGCGCACGCTGCGGCAGGCGATCTTGGCCTCTTCACCCGCGTGGCGGACGATCTTGGTCAGGTCCTTGCGACGCTCTTCGCTCAAGCCCGGCATCGGCACGCGCAGCAGGTCACCCTGCGCTGCAGGGTTCAAGCCCAGGTCGGATTCGCGGATGGCCTTTTCGATCTTCGCGCTCATGCCCTTTTCCCAAGGCTGCACGCTGATCGTGCGGGCGTCCATCAAGGTCACGTTGGCAACCTGGCTGATCGGCACCATCGACCCGTAGTAGTCCACGTGGACTTGGTCCAGCAGGCCAGGGTGGGCGCGGCCGGTGCGGATTTTTTGGAGTTCGCTCTTGAAGGCATCGACGGACTTGGCCATCTTCTGCTCGGCCGTCTTCTTGATCTCGGGGATGGTCATGGCGGTCATGGCGCAAGGGGCTTTCGGAGTCGTCACTTCAGCTCAACATGTCAGACATGTCAAACGTGCACCAGGGTGCCTTCGTCTTCGCCACGCACCACACGCATCAGCGCGCCGGGCTTGAAGATGCTAAACACCTTGATGGGCAGGTTCTGGTCGCGACACAACGCGAAGGCGGTGGCGTCCATGACTTGCAGATTCTTGGCAATCGCTTCGTCGAAAGTGATGGTGCTGTAACGCGTGGCAGCCGGGTCCTTGTTCGGGTCGGCGCTGTAGACGCCATCGACCTTGGTTGCCTTGAGCACGATCTGCGCGCCGATCTCTGCGCCGCGCAGCGCTGCAGCCGTGTCGGTGGTGAAGAAGGGATTGCCGGTGCCGGCTGCGAAGACCACCACCTTGCCCTCTTCCAGGTACTGCAGCGCCTTCGGCCGCACATACGGTTCAACAACCTGCTCGATGCTGATGGCAGACATCACACGCGCCGTCATGCCTTCTTGACGCATCGTGTCAGCCAGCGCAAGCGAATTCATCACCGTGGCCAGCATGCCCATGTAGTCGGCCGTAGCGCGGTCCATGCCAACCGCACCGCCCGCGACACCGCGGAAAATGTTGCCGCCGCCGATGACCACCGCCACTTCGCAGCCCAGCTGCGTGACGCCCTGCACTTCACGCACCATGCGCACGATGGTGGCGCGGTTGATGCCATAGGCATCGTCGCCCATCAGGGCCTCGCCCGACAGCTTGAGCAGGATGCGCTTGTACGCGGGCATCAAAACGACTCCGTAAACAAAGGCTGCAGTGTAAAGGGGGCGACGTTTGCCCGCCCTTGCCGAGACTCGGCTTTACCCACGCAGTGCAGGCTAGGCCCCCTTGGCTGCAGCGATCTGCGCGGCCACTTCAGCAGCGAAGTCGTCCACCTTCTTTTCGATGCCTTCGCCCACCACATACAGCGTGAAGCCGGCAACCTTCGTCGCCTTCTCTTTCAGCATCTGTTCAACCGTTTGCTTGTCGTTCTTGACAAAGGTCTGGTTCAGCAGCGAAACCTCTTTGAGGAACTTCTGCACCGAGCCTTCGACACGCTTGGCGACAATTTCGGGCGACTGTGCGGCCTTGCCGGCCGCCACTGCGGTGGCCGAGTCTTCAGCGGCCTTTTCGGCAGCGACGCGTCGTTCAACGTCGATCAAGCCTGCCGGCACGTCGGCAGTGGACAGCGCCTTCGGTTTCATGGCCGCGACGTGCATCGCCACGTCCTTGGCGGCCACCTCGTCACCGCTGAATTGCACCAGCACGCCAATACGCGTGCCGTGCAGGTAACTGGCCAACTGGCCATCGCCCGCGTAGCGCTTGAAGCGGCGAATCGCCATGTTTTCGCCGATCTTGCCGACCAGGCCCTTGCGCACGTCTTCAAGCGTCGGGCCGAAGCCGTCTTGCGCATAGGCCAGGGCCGACAGCGCCGCCACATCGGCCGGGTTGTGGTCGGCGATCAGGGTCGCACAGGCTTTGCTGAAAGCCAGGAACGAATCGTTCTTGGTGACGAAGTCGGTTTCGCAGTTCACCTCAACCAGCGCACCGGTGCTGCCATTGACGGCGGCTGCAACCACACCTTCAGCGGCGATGCGGCTGGCAGCCTTGCTGGCCTTGTTGCCGAGCTTGACGCGCAGGATTTCTTCGGCGCGCGCAGAGTCGCCTTCGGCTTCGGTCAGTGCCTTCTTGCACTCCATCATCGGGGCGTCGGTCTTGGCGCGCAGTTCGGCCACCATGCTTGCAGTGATTGCGGGCATTGGAATCTCCATCAAAAACGGATCAGCCGCAGCGCGGGTGCGCTGCGGCAGGTATCAGCCAGGGAAGCGGCCAGGGAACCGGCCAGACTATCAGCCGATCAGGCTTCTTCGCGGACTTCGACGAACTCGTCGCCACTGGCGCTGACCGCCTGCACGACTTCATTCGTGGCGTTGGCACGGCCTTCGAGCACGGCGTCGGCCACCGCCTTGGCGTACAGCGCCACGGCCTTGGCCGAGTCGTCATTGCCGGGGATGACATAGTCAATACCGATCGGCGAGTGGTTCGTGTCGACGATTCCGATCACCGGGATACCCAGCTTCTTGGCTTCGGCCACGGCAATCTTGTGGTAGCCGACGTCGATGACAAACATCGCGTCGGGCAAGGCACCCATGTCCTGGATGCCGCCGATGTCCTTTTCGAGCTTGACCAGCTCGCGCTCGAACATCAGGCCTTCCTTCTTGATCATCAGCTCAGTGCCAGCGTCCTTGATGGCCTGCATGTCCTTGAGCTTCTTCAAGGAACCCTTTACGGTCTTGAAGTTGGTCATCATGCCGCCCAGCCAGCGCTGGTCCACATAGGGCATGCCACAGCGCTGTGCTTCCAGCGCAATGACTTCGCGCGCCTGGCGCTTGGTGCCAATCATCAGGATCGAACCCCGACGGGCCGAAAGTTGGCGCACGAACTTGAGCGCGTCCTCGAAGAGCGGCTGCGTCTTCTCGAGGTTGATGATGTGGATCTTGTTGCGATGGCCGTAGATGTACGGCGCCATCTTGGGGTTCCAGAAGCGCGTTTGGTGCCCGAAATGGACACCGGCTTCCAGCATTTCACGCATGGAGACAGTCATGGATAACTCCGAAGGTTGGATCTAGAATCCCGCCGCTTTATCGGGCTTCGCGCAGTGGCTTTTTTTGGCCCCTGCACGTCACCACGACACCTTGGTTCGGTCGGGTTCGCTATTTGTTCGCCTCACGTACTGCAGATCAAGCACGCCAGACCCCCCGCGGGGGGCGGTCTGCGGCAACCGGGAGCTTGCACCAGGCGTCAACCCCGGAACTTCTTCCACGTCACCACTGAGGTAAACCACATGAGTTTAGCACGGGCACCTTTGCTGGCCGGACCGTCCCGCCACCGAGCGACAAGACTCCGCCGATGCAAGTAGCCGTCGTTGGCGCCGGCATCGTCGGCGTCACCACCGCGTACGAACTCGCGATGCAGGGTATGGAGGTTACGGTGTTCGAACGCCGCTCCAGCGTCGCGGCAGAAACCAGCTTCGCCAACGCGGGCGTCATCGCACCTGGCTACGTCACGCCCTGGGCCGCGCCCGGCATGGCCTGGAAAGTGCTGCGCCATGCCTTTAGCCGCGACACGCCAGTGCGCTTTGCCGGCCTGGGCGCCGTGGCGCAAATCCCTTGGCTGTGGCGCTGGCTGCGCGCCTGCCGGCCCGAGGTGCATGTGGCCAACCGCAGCGCCATGCAACGACTGGCTTGCTTCAGCCGGGACCGCATGCTGGAGTTGACGCACAGCCTGAGCCTCGACTTTGAGCAAGCCAGCGGCTACACCGTGCTGCTGCGCGGTGAGCGAGAAACCAAAGCCGCGCAGCGCGGCCTGGCTCTGCTGCGTGAACTGGGCGTGGTGCATGAGCTGGTTGACGCCGCACGCTGCCGGCAGCTTGAGCCGGCATTGAACCCTGCGGCAGCGCTGCATGCCGCCATCCACCTGCCGCAAGACGGCGTGGGCAACTGCCGCCAGTTTGCGCACCTGATGAAGGCTGAAGCCACGCGCCTGGGTGCCACCTTTCGCTTCGACGCCGACGTGCAACTGTTGACGCCTGGCAAGCGGCCGGTGGTGGCCTTCAGCGGCGGCCGTGAGAAGCGCTTTGACGCGGTGGTGGTCTGCGCCGGTGTGCAGGCCAATGCCCTGCTGAACAGCGTGGGCGTGAAGCTGCCGCTGGCACCGATCTACGGCTACTCCGTCACCGCCCCCGTGCGCCACGTGGATGGCCAGGCGCCCATGGGCCCGCGCTCGGCAGTGATGGACGAGCGCTACAAGGTCGCCATCTCCAGACTTGGGCAGCGCATCCGCGTGGCCGGCAGCGCCGAAATCGGCGGCCGGCTTGATGACGTGAAGATGGCCACGCTGCGCACGCTGTACCGCGTGCTGGATGAGTGGTTTCCGGGCAGTGCCGTGACGCAACAGGCGCAGCACTGGAAAGGCGCCCGCCCGATGCTGCCCGACGGGCCGCCGGTACTGGGCGAAAGCGGTGCGCCTGGTGTGTGGCTGAACCTGGGCCATGGCTCCAGCGGCTGGGCCCTGGCGTGCGGTTCGGCGCGAGTGCTGGCTGAGCGCATCAGCGGGCGCGATGCGCCGATCGACCTGGACCGGTTGACGCTGGCACGCTTGCGCTGAAGGCGCACCAATAGCGACTGCACGCGCACACAATGCAGCCATGCATGCGACCCCGTTGCCACGGTCAATCACGGCGCGAATGACGGCCCGAATCACAGCAGAAAGCGGGCCTTGGCCGCTGCACAACGCCACCGCATCACGGGCCGCTGAACAACTCGCGCTGCGCAACCTCCGACCGGGCAGCTTGATGGCCCGCGCTGGCGTTGCCGTCGCGCGCCTTGCGAGAGCCACCGCCCCGCATGCGGCGCTCGTGCAGGTGTGGTCCGGGCCCGGCAACAACGGTGGCGACGGCTTGGTGGCGGCGCGCGAACTGCACCTTGCTGGCCAAGGCGTGCAGATCATCTTGCTGGCCGACGCGGCCCGCCTGCCCGCCGACGCGGCGGCGGCGCTGAAGGCTGCGGAAGCGGCGGGTGTGCCGATCGCCAGCGCAGCGCTGACATCGCAGGCGCCGGGCCTTGTCATCGACGCGCTTCTGGGCCTGGGCGCCTCGCGCGCGCCAGCCGGCGCGCTTGCGCAAGCCATCGCGCACATCAACGCGCTCATTCACGCCCGTAGCGCACCGGTGCTGGCCGTGGACATCTCAAGCGGCCTGCACCCGGACACCGGCGCCGTGCTGGGCCAGGCCGCCGTGATGGCGCAGACGACCCTGTCGCTGCTAACCCTCAAACCGGGCTGCTTCACGCACCAGGGGCGCGACCATGCGGGCGCCGTCTGGCTCGACACGCTGGGCACCGTCGTTGACGGCTGCACGGCATGGTTCGGTGGCCCACCGCCACGCCGTGGACGCAATCACGCCGGCCACAAAGGCCGCTACGGCGACGTGGCCGTGGTGGGCGGTGCCACCGGCATGGTGGGTGCGGCCTGGCTGGCGGCCGGTGCTGCGCTGGCCGCCGGTGCAGGGCGTGTCTA
>JAYSYB010000111.1:0-6862 GCA_043716775.1 Rubrivivax sp. | reverse complement strand
CAAAACCAACCACGCTGCGGCCCTGATACCGCAGCGCCAGGCGCGCCGCACGCTGTGTTTCTGCAGAAGGTTCGTGGCGCATGCCGCAGACGATCAGGCCCGTCGCCAGCGGGCTTTGTGCCAGCCCTTCCAGCAGCGCTTCCACCGCGGCTTCGCCCGACACGCCGTGGGCTTCAAACAGCAAGGGCGCAATGCGGAATTCGGCCAGCACTGCGCCGTCAGCGCGCGCGTCTTCGGCGGCCTCGAAGGCCACGCGCCGCAGTGCCGCCGGGCTGGCCATGGCGGCCACGGTCAACGCAAAACCTTTCAGGTACTTTTCCAGGCTGCCGGCGTGGGCGTTGCTTTTGAACCAGGCGGCCAGCCCGGCTTCGTCGGGTGCAGGTGACGGGATGCCGTGCTGCTGCAGCAAGTCCAGCAGCGTGGCCACGCGCAGCCCGCCGTCCAGGTGTTCGTGCAGAAGCACTTTGGGCAGGGCGCGGGCAACCTGGTCGGCAGAAGTGGAGTGGTCAGCGTTCATGGTCGGATGCTAGCGAGAGTCGTGCCCGGCCCGTTCCGTTGGGGCGAACAGTAGGGCGAACCGGGACGGGCCCGCGGCTTGACTCTTGCTATCCTGATCCACCCACAGACCGGAGGCTTGCCCGCCATGCACTTCAAGACCACCTTGCCCGCCGCCCTGGCCACCACCTTGGCATTCACTGCGGGCGTTGCCCTGGCCGAACCCGCCGTCATTTACGACATGGGCGGCAAGTTCGACAAGTCCTTCAACCAGTCGGGTTTCGACGGCGCCGAGCGCTGGAAAAAAGAGAGTGGCAAGGCTTACCTCGAATTCGAGATCTCCAACCCCACACAGCGTGAACAGGCCATGCGCCGCATGGGCGAGCGCGGCGCCGACCCTATCGTCGGCATCGGCTTCAGCCAGGGCAGCGCAGTGGAAAAGGTGGCCAAGGACTTCCCGAAGCTCAAGTTCGCCATCATCGACAGCGTCGTCAGCCTGCCCAACGTGCAGAGCATCGTCTTCAAGGAACACGAGGGCAGTTTCCTCGTCGGCATGATGGCTGCGCTGGCTAGCAAGACCGGCAAGGTCGGTTTTGTGGGCGGCATGGACATCCCGCTGATCCGCCGCTTCCAGTGCGGCTTTGAGCAGGGCGCGGTGTATGCCAACCCGAAGGCGCTGGTCAGCGCCAACATGACCGGCACCACGCCGGCGGCCTGGAACGACCCGGCGCGCGGTGCTGAGTTGGCCAAGGCTCAATTTGCCGGCGGCGTGGATGTGGTGTTTGCGGCTGCGGGCGGCACTGGCATCGGCGTGTACCAGGCCGCCAAGGACGCCGGCAAGCTGGCCATTGGCGTCGACAGCAACCAGAACCACCTGCAGCCGGGCACGATGCTGACGAGCATGGTCAAGCGCGTCGACGTGGCCGTGTACACGGCCTTCAAGGGCGTGAAGCCGGGCGTGGCGTCGCTGGGATTGGCCGAAGGCGGGGTGGACTACGCGCTGGACGAACACAACGCCAAGCTCGTTAGCGCAGCCATGAAGCAAAAGGTCGATGCCGCCAAGGCCGACATCATCAGCGGCAAGATCAAGGTCATCGACTACATGACCGCGAGCAGTTGCAAATGAGACCCCCCGGAGCAGCCTGCGGCTGCTTTCCCCTGAGGGGGCAACGCCAGTGGCCCGGCAGAGCCGGTTCCACGGCGTTTGCTTGAGTTGAGCTTGCCGCGTCGCGGCGGCGCTCGTCGCTGATTTCCGCTGATCCGACACGATGGCTCTGCCACCTGCCGTGCACATGCGCGGCGTCAACAAGCGCTTCGGCGCGGTGCAAGCCAACCGTGACGTGCACCTGACGGTGGCGGCCGGCACGGTGCACGGCATCGTCGGTGAAAACGGCGCGGGCAAGAGCACGCTGATGTCGATCCTGTACGGCTTCTACCAGGCCGATGCGGGCGAGATCGATGTCGAAGGCAAGGCTGCGCGCATCAGCGGTTCCCGCGAAGCCATCGCGCTGGGCATTGGCATGGTGCACCAGCACTTCATGCTGGTGGACACGCTGAGCGCGCTGGACAACGTGATGCTCGGCGCTGAGCCCGACTGGCGGCTGCAGCGTGCCCGCGCCCTGGTGCGGCAGCGGCTGGACGGGCTGATGCACGACACCGGCCTTGTCGTTGACCTGGACGCGCTGGTGCAAGACCTGCCGGTGGGCCAGCGGCAGCGGCTCGAAATCCTGAAGGCCCTCTACCGCGGTGCGCGCATCCTGATCCTGGACGAACCCACGGCCGTGCTGACGCCGCAGGAAACCGACCACCTCTTCGTCACCCTGCGGCGGCTGCGTGAACGTGGCACGACGGTGCTGCTGATCACGCACAAGCTGAAGGAGATCATGGCGCTGTGCGACGCCGTCACCGTGATGCGTGACGGGCAGGTGGTGCTGGACTGCGCCATTGCCGACACCAGCCTGGACGGCCTGGCGGAGGCGATGGTGGGCCGGCGTGTGAACCTGGGGCGCGAGGCGCCGGATGGGGCGGCGGAAGGCGCTGCGGCCCAACCCGGCCCCGTGCTGCTGCAGGCGCAAGGCCTGGGCGTCACCGACGCGCTTGGCGTGCAGCGCCTGAGCGACGTCGCACTGACCCTGCGCGCCGGTGAAATCGTCGGCATCGCGGGTGTTTCTGGTAACGGGCAAAGTGAGCTGCTTGACGTGCTGTCGGGCTTGCTCACACCGACGCAGGGCACCTTGCAAGTGGGCAGCCGGGCCTTCACGCCCAAGGCCTGGATCGACGCCCGCTCCGCCCGCGCGTTGCGCATCGCTCACGTACCCGAAGACCGCCACAAACGCGCGCTGGTTCTGCCCTTCGACGCCTGGGAATCCGCCGTGCTCGGGTACCAGGGCCAGGCCCGCTACAGCCGCGGCGGCTGGATGCGCCAGCGCCAGATGAAGGGCGACTGCGCGCAGATGATGGAACGCTACGACGTGCGCCCGCGCAACCCGGCATTGCGCAGTTCCAAGTTCAGTGGTGGCAACCAGCAAAAGCTGGTGCTGGCGCGCGAAGCGATGCTGCATCCGCAGGTGTTGCTGGTGGGGCAGCCCACGCGCGGTGTGGACATCGGCGCCATCGAATTCATCCACGGCCGGCTGCGCGCGATGCGCGACGCGGGCGGTGCGGTGCTGGTGGTGTCGTCAGAACTCGACGAGATCCTGGCGCTGAGCGACCGCGTGATCGTGATGAACGCGGGCAGGATCGCGGGGGAGCTGCCGATTGCGGAGTGCTCTGAATCGGCGCTGGGGCGGTTGATGGGCGGGGCGGGGGCGTGATGGCGAAGGCGGCGGCCCGTGAATCCTGCACCGATCCCGCCTTTGGCGAAGGGGTCCGGCTGACCCACGCTTCGCGTCAGCAGGCGGTGCGGGCGGTGAATACCGAGTTGATCGACCTGCACGGGCACATGGGTGAGGTGCAGCACCACCGGATCGAGGCCGATGGCTGGGCCCGAGGCACGGTGGTGCAGCTGGCCGCCCACATCGCCCGGCGCGAGCCTGGCCTGCGTGGTTTATCTTCGCAAAACCGCTGGCGCATGCGTCAGTTCTTCCTGGCGTATCGGGACCTGCCAGAACTCTCAACACTGTTGAGAGCTTTGCAATTTGAAGCCGACCAGCACTTCAAGGACGCCTACCTGCTGGAATTCCTGGCGCTGCCAGATCTGCGCTGCGAGGCTGATCTGCACCGCAGCTTGCTGCAGAACCTGGGCCGCTTCTTGACCGAACTCGGGCGCGACTTCTGCTATGTCGGCTTCGAATATCCGGTGCGGGTGGGCGGGAGGGACTTCGCGCTGGATCTGCTGTTCTTCCATCGAGGCCTGAACTGCCTTGTCGCGATCGAGCTCAAGGTCACCCCCTTCGAGCCCGAACACCCCGGCAAGCTGCCCGCACTCGTGGCGCAATACCAGACCGCAAGAACGCCATGAGCCAGCCCGTCGAACTCCCGCGCTGGATGGACGTGGCCCTGCTGCCGGCCGTCAACCTGGCTTTCGCGCTGCTGGTCGCCGGCTTTGTTGTCACCCTCGTCGGCTTCAAGCCCGACCAGGTGCTGGTGCTGCTGGTCAAGGGCGCGTTCGGGTCGAAGGCCGGCATCAGCTACACGCTGTATTACGCCACCACCTTCGTCTTCACCGGCCTGGCCGTCGCCGTGGCCTTCCACGGCGGGCTCTTCAACATCGGCGGTGAAGGCCAGGCGATGATGGGCGGGCTGGGCGCGGGCCTGGCCGCGCTGGCCTGGTCGGCGCAACTGCCGGTGTGGTTGATGCTGCCGCTGATGGTGCTGGCGGCTGCGCTCTTCGGCATGGTGTGGGCCGCAGTGCCGGGTGCGCTGCAGGCCTGGCGCGGCAGCCACACGGTCATCACCACGATCATGTTCAACTTCATCGCCGCCGCGCTGCTGAGCTACCTGCTGGTGGGCACGCTGAAAGAGCCCGGCAACATGACGCCGGAAAGCCGCGCTTTCGCGCCATCAGCCCACATGCCGGGGGTGCATGAAGCGCTGGCGTGGATGGGCTTAGTCTGGCCGCGAACACCGCTCAACTTGACCGTTCTGCTGGCCGGCCTGGCGGCGCTGTTGACCTGGCTCGCGTTGTGGAAAAGCCGCCCCGGCTATGCACTGCGGGCCGTGGGTTTTGCGCCCGACGCGTCGCTGTACGCCGGCATTCAGCCGCAGCGCTTGATGGTGTTGTCGATGGCCGCGTCTGGCGCACTCGCCGGCCTCGTCGGCGTCAACGAAATCGCCGGTGTGCACGGCCGGCTGCTGCCCGACTTTGTGGCCGGTGCCGGCTTCGCGGGCATCGCGGTCAGCCTCATCGGCCGCAACCACCCGCTGGGCATCGTGCTGGCGTCCTTGCTCTTCGGCGCGCTGTACCAGGGCGGGTCGGAACTGGCCTTTGAAATCAACGGTTTCAGCCGCGACATGGTGTTCATGCTGCAGGGCTTGATCGTGCTGTTTGCGGGTGCGATGGCGCAGGTGGCGGCGCCGCTCTTGTTCAAGGCCTGGCGCGTGTTTGCGAAGAGGTTTGCGAAGAGGTTGGCGAAGAGGTTGGCGAAGAATCCGGGCGCGGGCCGCCATGGATGAAGTGCTGGTTGGCACCATCATCGCCAGCACCTTGCGCGTCAGCGTGCCGCTGATCCTGTGTGCGCTGGCGGGCGTGTTGTGTGAACGGTCGGGCGTCATCGATCTTGGCCTTGAAGGAAAGATGCTGATGACGGCCTTTGCCACCGCCACGGTGGGCGTCACCACGGGTTCACTGGCGCTGGCGCTGGCGGCGGCACTCGTGGTGGGCATGGCGCTGTCGATGCTGCACGGTTACGCCTGCGTCACCCACGGCGGGGACCAGGTGGTGCTGGGCATGGCGATCACGATGACGGCGGCTGGCCTGACGGTGGTGCTGGGCATTGCCTGGTTTGCGCAGGGCGGGCAGACGCCGCCGGTGCCCGACAGCGTGCGCCTTGGCGCCTGGTTCAGCGGTGCGGGCGAATTTGTGGCGCAGTTGCCCTGGGTGGGCCGTGCGCTAGCGCTGGCCTTCTTCGGCCACAACCTGATGGTTTACGGCACGCTCGTGCTGGTGGCGGCGGTGTGGTGGCTGCTGTACCGAACGCGCTTCGGCCTGCGGCTGCGCGCGGCCGGTGAAAACCCGATCATGGTGGACGCTGCAGGCGTGTCGGTAAAGCGGTTGCGCTATCAAGCGCTGGCGCTCAACGGCGTGCTGTCGTCGCTGGCCGGTGCCTACCTGGTGCTGGCGCAGAACCCCAGCTTCATCCCCCACATGACCGCCGGCCGTGGCTACATGGCGCTGGCGGCGCTGATCTTCGGCAAGTGGCATCCCGTGGGCGCACTGTGGGCTTGCCTGCTGTTTGGGTTTCTGGACGCCGTATCGATTCGCTTGCAGGGCGTGCCGCTGCCCATCATCGGCGCCGTGCCGGTGCAGGCGATCCAGGCGCTGCCGTATGTGTTGACGGTGGTGCTGCTGGCGGGGTTCATCGGCAACGCCATTGCCCCAAGAGCGCTCGGGAGGCCGTATGTCAAAGAACGCTGAAGCTTCGCAGGCCGCATTGATCGCTGCTGCGCAGGCAGTGCGCGCGCACGCCCACGCGCCTTACTCGCGCTTCGCGGTGGGTGCCGCAGTGCTGGACGAACGCGGCCGTATCCATGCCGGGTGCAATGTGGAAAACGCCGCGTACCCGCAGGGCTGGTGCGCCGAGGCATCGGCTCTTGCCGTGATGGTGGCCGCAGGCGGCAAGCAGGTGCAGGCCGTGGCGGTGTGCGCCGAAGCGGATGAGGCCGTCACCCCCTGCGGCGGCTGCCGGCAGAAGCTGCGCGAATTTGCGGCCGCCGACTGTCCCGTCTGGGCGGCTGACATGAAGGGCTTGCGCGCCAGCCATACTCTAGGAGAGTTGCTGCCGTCGAGCTTTGGGCCGGAACACTTGAAGCTCTAGAAGCACCAGAGCGACACTGAAACGGGCGAGGCACCGACCAAAAATGTACGAACGGACTCACGATGCCTAGACGGATCAATGCGGACAAGCCCCACCTCTGGAAGCCCGATATCGCAGCTTCCGTTGACCAATTCAATCAATGGTTCTTGCGCTTCGCCCCGGAGGCGTTTCTTTCGACGCGTGTCAATACAACCAGAGATGTCAAAGCTGCACTGGTCGCAACGCATGACCTGCGCAGCATTGATCTGGCTACGATCAAGAACAACCCGGGTGCACTAAGAGCGCTCCGCATGTGCACAGCGCCTCCCTTGGCAGTTGACCGCTTGATTGGGTTGGCCGATGCAAGCAAGAACCTCGTCGGGAAAATGGAGGAAGGCACGCTCCCTGCCCGG
>JAYSYB010000012.1:0-7996 GCA_043716775.1 Rubrivivax sp. | reverse complement strand
CTCGCAGCACCCGCGACACCGGTGGAGGGCCGGCACCCGCTGCCGGACATCGCAGATCTCCAGGCGGCCGCGCGGCGCTGGGGCGTGTGCGCGGGTATGCCGGTCGTCGCCTACGACGCGTGCGGCGGGATGTCCGCGGCGCGCGCCTGGTGGCTGCTGCGCTGGCTGGGGCATGCCGAGGTGGCGGTGCTGGACGGCGGTCGCGCAGCCTGGCTCGACGCCGGCGGCACCCTGCAATCCAGCGCGCCAACAAGGGCCCCCAAGCCACCTTACCCGGCCAGCCAGCCCGCCATGCCGACCGTAGACGCCGCCGCGCTGCAGCGGCTGCTGGGCCGGGTGCTGTTGCTGGACGCCCGCGCGCCCGAACGCTTCCGTGGCGAGGTCGAGCCGCTGGACCCGGTGGCCGGGCACATCCCCGGCGCCAGCAACCGCTTCTTCAAGTTGAACCTGGCAGCCGACGGCCACTTCAAGCCGGCCGCGCAACTGCGGGAAGAATTTCAGCAGCTGGGCAGCGTTGCAAACATGGTGCACCAGTGCGGATCAGGCGTCACCGCCTGCCACAACCTGCTGGCGATGGCCCACGCCGGCCTGCAGCCAGGCGCGCTGTACCCGGGGTCATGGAGCGAATGGTGCACCGACCCGACGCGGCCGGTTGCGCGCGGTTGACGGGCGGTTGACGGGCGGTTCATGCGTTGTCAACGCGTGGTTGATGCACGTTTGACTTCACCCACCGGCTGGCTCACTCTTGATCGCCGTCAAGGCCCGCCCGCAGCGGCAAGGCACACTACCTCCGGGGCCGGGTCAAACCCTCTCACCCCAATCCACCTGAGGAGCTTCCATGTACAAGCGCATCCTGTTTCCCACCGACGGCTCGGACATCACTGCCAAGGCGCTGCAGTCCGCTCTGGGGCTGGCCAAGTTGTGCCATGCCGACATCCACACGCTGGCCGTGATGGAGCCCTTCCCTTACAGCGCCATCTCTGAAATGCAGCCGGTGCCACCGCAAGATTTCTATGACGCCCAGAAGCGGGTGGCGCTGGCGCGGGTGAAGGTGGTCACCGACGCCGCAACCGCAGCCGGCGTCACTTGCCAGGCCCACACGGTAGAAGGGCTGCACGCCTGGGAAGCCATCCTCGACCACGCCAAGGCGCAGGCCTGCGACCTCGTGGTGATGGCGTCGCACGGCCGCCGCGGCATGAGTGCGCTGCTGCTGGGCAGCGAAACGCAGAAGGTGCTGACCCACAGCACACTGCCCGTGCTGGTGGTGCGTTAGGCAGCCCTACCAGCCCCGTCAGCCACCATGGCCATGGGACTCAGTGGGCGTGGGCGCCTTCCAGAAACACCCGCGCCACCATCACCAGGCCCAGGCCAGCCACCAGCCACAGCACTTGCGACAGCGTCTCGTGCCAGGCCAGGCGTTGCTGCAATTGCGGCAACAGGTCGGCTACGGCGATGTAGATGAAACTGCTGGCGGCCACCACCAGCAGGTAAGGCAGCGCAATGGCGAAGGGGCCGACCAGGTAGTAGCCCGCCACGCCACCCGCCACGGCCGCCAGGCCAGAAAGCACGTTGTAGAAAAGCGCTTTGCCGCGCGAGAAGCCGGCGTTGAGCAGCACGATGTAGTCGCCCGCCTCTTGCGGGATCTCGTGGGCAACGACAGCCGCAGCAGTGACCCAGCCCAGCGTCGGGTCGGCCAGGAACGCCGCTGCGATGATGACCCCGTCGCAAAAGTTGTGGATGCCGTCGCCCACCAGCACCGACAGGCCACCGCGCCCGGCCTGCTGCGCGTCGAATTGGTGGTGGTGGTCGTGCCCGTCGCCTTCGTGGTGGTGCACGTGGCGGTAGAGCTCGGCCTTCTCCAGCAGCCAGAAAAACAGCAGGCCGCCCAACAGTGCGGCGAACAGCGCCTGCGGGTGAGCCTGGCTTTCGAAAGCCTCCGGCAACACGTTGAGCAGCGCGGTGCCCAGCAACACGCCGGCTGAGAGGCTGACGAGGTTTTTCACCAGCCGTCCGAGCATGTGCACGGTCAGCAACGCAGCCAAGAGCACCGAGAGCACGCCGCCCGCGAGCGTGGCCAGAACAATGGAAGTCAGGATCATCATGAAAAGGGGCTGGCAAAGAGCCAACCCGCTTCAGCTGATCGTACCGAAGCTGTCAAGCTCCGGGTGCTGCGCAGCCAGGCCTCGTCAGCCTCAAGCCACGCCGTTGGTCTTGAACCAGGCCAGGCAGCGCTTCCAGCCGTCTTCGGCCGCGTCCTTGCGGTAGCTGGGCCGGTAGTCGGCGTGGAAAGCGTGCGGCGCGTCGGGATAGATCACGAATTCGCTCTTTTTCGCTGCGGCACTGCCGCTGCCGAGAGCCGCCTTCATGGTCTCGACCGTGGTTTGCGGAATCCCGCCGTCCTGCCCGCCGTACAGGCCCAGCACCGGGCCATGGAGCGTGGCCACCGCGTCCACCGGGCTCTTCGGCATCAGCGGGTTGGGCGCGCCCACCAGCCTGCCGTACCAGGCCACGCCGGCCTTGATTTGCGGGTTGTGCGCGGTGTAGAGCCAGGTGATGCGGCCACCCCAGCAGAAGCCCGTGATGCCGCTGCGCGAAGTGTCGGCGCCTTCGGACTTGGCCCAGGCCAGCGTGGCGTCCAGGTCCCCCATCACTTGGGCGTCAGGCACCTTGTTGATGACCTCGGCCAGGAGCTTGCCAATCTCGCCATAAGACCCGGCATCGCCTTGGCGAACGAAGAGTTCGGGCGCCACCGCGAAGTAGCCCGCCTTGGCGAAGCGCCGCGTGACGTCGGCGATGTGTTCGTGCACGCCGAAGACCTCGCTGATGACCTGCACCACCGGCAACCCCGCCCTGCCAGCCGGCGCCGCCCGGTAGGCAGGCATCTGGAAGCCACCGACGTTGATGGTGACTTCGCCCACCAACAGTCCCACGCTGTCGGTGTTGATCACGGTCTGCGCCATCACGGGCAGCACAGCAGCGGCAAAGCCGGTACCCACCGCAGAGCGCACGAAGGCGCGGCGGTTGAAGTCGCCCTGGGCAGGCACGAGGGAGTTGAACTCTTCCTGGAACATATGGGGATCCTGCGAGTGGCCAAGCCATATTCTAGAAAAGGGTGCCGGGTACGATCACCGAATGGACATTCGCACAAGCTCGGCAAGCCTGGTAAACCCGTCGGGCCCGGTGGCCGCCATCGACATGGGCTCCAACAGTTTCAGGCTTGAGATCGGCCAGCTGCCGCAAAGCCGCTACCGCCGTATCGACTACGTCAAGGAAACCGTGCGCCTGGGCGCCGGGTTGGACGCCGACGGCATGCTGACCGAAGAAGCCGCGCAGCGCGGCCTGGCCTGCCTGCGCCGCTTCTCGTTGCGGCTGGCGGGCTTTGAGCCCGGCCAGGTGCGCGCGGTGGCTACGCAGACCTTGCGTGAAGCGCGCAACCGCAACGCCTTCCTGCTGCGCGCGCAAGAGGCGCTGGGCTATCCGATCGAAGTCATCTCGGGCCGTGAAGAAGCGCGCCTCATCTACGCCGGCGTCAACCACATGCAGCCGGCCGCAGCCACTGACGGGCCGCGGCTGGTGATCGACATCGGCGGCCGTTCCACTGAACTGATCCTGGGCCAGGGCCGCACCCCGCGGGTGGTGGAATCCTTCGCGGTCGGCTGCGTCAGCCTGTCGCTGCGCTACTTCCCTGGCGGCCAACTCACGCGCGAAGGCTTCCGCGCCGCGCAGGTGGCCGCGGGCGCTGAACTGGAAGAAGCGCTGCAGACCTTTGGGCGTGAACACTGGACGCGCGCGCTGGGCTCTTCGGGCACGGCCGGCGCGGTGTCGCACGTGCTGCAGGCGGCGGGCGTCACCGACGGCCGCATCACGCCGCAGGGCCTGCGCTGGTGCATGGAGCGCTGCCTGGACGCGGGCCATATCGACCGCATCGACCTTCCGAGCCTGAAGCCCGAACGCCGTGCCGTGCTGCCCGGTGGCCTGGCGATCCTGTACACGCTGGCAACGCACTTCGACATCACCGCGCTCTACCCCGCCAAGGGCGCGCTGCGGCAGGGTGTGATCATCGACCTGCATGAAAGGCTGCTGGCCTTGCGCCAGGTCAGACCCGGCGACATGCGCGATGCGTCCGTGGCTGAATTGCAAGCGCGCTTTGCGGTGGACACCGCGCAGGCGCAGCGAGTGGCCGCAGTGGCGCTGGCGCTCTTTGATTCCGCGGTGCCAGACGCCGAAGTCGACACGCGGCGTGAACTGGCCTGGGCCTGCGCGCTTCACGAGATGGGCCTGATGGTGTCGCACCACGACCACCACCGCCACAGCGCCTACCTGCTGACGCATGTCGATGCACCGGGCTTTTCACAAAGCCAGCAGCGCCGCGTGGCCGAACTGGTGCTGGGCCAGCGCGGCGGCCTGCGCAAGGTCGAACCGCAACTGGCCAGCGAGACATTCGCCTGGCAGGTGCTGTGCCTGCGCCTGGCGGCGCTGAAGTGCCATGCGCGTGGCGAAGTCAACCCGCAGGCCTTGACGCTGCGCACACGGCAGCGTGAAGCGCTGCTGGGGCTGGCACCCGGCTGGGCTGATGGCCACCCGCGCACGCTGTTCCTGCTGCAGGAAGAAGCGGCGGTGTGGGCCCGCAGTGGACCGCTGCGGCTGGTGCTGCCGCTTTGAAAAGAGTGGGCGGCAGCTACACCAGTTCGGGCGATACCACTGCGTGCAGCACGATCTGCCATTCGCCTTCCCGCTCACGCCCGCGCAGCCACCACACCGCACCCTTGCGCACCGCCCAGTTCTGCGGCTGACCTGACAGCAGGTAGGCGGCCACCAGGCCCAAGGTGGGCTGGTGACCCACCACCACCACGGGTTCGCGCGCATCGGGCCAGCGCACCGCGTGCAGCAAGCCTTCCACAGTGCCGTCCGGCGCGACGGCTGGCAGCGTCTTGAACTTGCGGTCCAGTGCGTCTGCAGTCTGCTGGCAGCGGCGCGCCGGGCTGACGATCACGCGGGCACTGGCTGGCAGCTGCCGGTTGAGCCAGGTCGCCACACGCTGCGCTTGGCGTTCGCCCTTGGACGTGAGCGCGCGGTCGAGGTCGTCCTCCACTTCGCGCATCTCGAGCGCTTCAGCATGACGCCACAGGATCAGGTCCATCGGTGGTGGGCGCTTCAATAGCGCTGCATCAGTAACGTTGCATCAGTAGCGTTGCATCAATGCCTGCTGCGCGCTCTTGCCGCAAGCCGCCACGCGCCGGTACCGGCCTTCGCTGTCCAGCGTCCACGCGTCCTGCTCGTCATGCAGGTAGGGAACCAGGCATTCGTCAATGACACGCTGGCGCAACGCCGCGTCACGCACGGGCCACGCCACTTCAATGCGGCGGAACATGTTGCGGCTCATCCAGTCGGCGCTGCTGAGGTAGAGCACTTCGTCGCTGGACGACGCACCCCAGCTGAAATACAGGATGCGCGAATGCTCGAGGAAGCGGCCGACGACCGACCGCACGCGGATGTTCTGCGTCTTCCCCGGCACACCTGGCCGCAGCATGCAGGCGCCGCGCACGACAAGGTCGATGTTTGCACCGGCCTGGCCGGCAGCCACCAATGCGGCGATCAAGCCGGGGTCGGTCAGCGCGTTGATCTTGGCGACGATGCGCGCGGGCTTGCCGGCCCGTGCGGCGGTGGCCACTTGTTTGATGTGGCGCAGCATGCGCTTGTGCAGCACGAAGGGCGCTGTCAGCAGCTGCTGCAATGCACGCGCCTTGGTCTGGCTGGCCAGTTGCAGGAAGACCGAATCGGCGTCCGCCGTCAGCGCTGCATCGGCCGTGAGGTAGCCGATGTCGGTGTACAGGCGCGAGGTGCGGGGGTTGTAATTGCCGGTGCTCAAGTGGGCATAACGCTTCAAGCGTGTGCCTTCACGGCGCGTCACCAGCAGCAGCTTGGCATGGGTCTTCATGCCCACCACGCCATAGACGACCTGTGCGCCCACGGCTTCCAGCCTTTCGGCCCAGTTGATGTTGGCTTCTTCGTCGAAGCGCGCCTTCAATTCCACCACCGCCAGCACTTCCTTGCCGCGCCGCACGGCTTCAATCAACAAGTCCATCAGCACGCTCTGCGTGCCAGTGCGGTAGACGGTTTGCTTGATGGCCAGCACGTCGGGGTCCTGCACGGCTTCGCGCAGAAACTGCACCACGGGCTCGAAGCTCTCAAACGGGTGGTGCAGCAGCACGTCGCCCTGGCGCAGGCGGGAAAAGATCGACTGGCCTCGCGGCAGGCGGCTTTCTGGCCAGCTCGGCTCAAAGTGCGGAAAGCGCAACGCGGCGCCATCGGCTTGGTCGATGAGCTGGTTCAACCGCACGAGGTTCACGGGGCCATTGACCCTGTATAGCGCGACGTCGGGCAGTGAAAACTGCTCAAGCAAGAAGCCATACAGATCGGCCGGGCAGGTGCTGACCACCTCCAGCCGGATGGCCTGGCCAAAGTGGCGCGTCGTCAGGCCCGTGCGCATGGCCTGGCGCAGGTTGGTGAGGTCGTCCTCGTCCACTTCCAGGTCTGAGTCGCGCGTCACGCGGAACTGCGAAAACGAAGTCACCGTGCGGCCTGGAAAAAGTTCCGCCAGGTGGGCACGAATCACGCTCGTCAACAGCACAAAACCCTGCTGGCCCGCACACAGGCTGTCGGGCAGGCGGATCACGCGCGGCAACACACGCGGCACCTTGACGATGGCAATCTGCTTGTCCTGGCCGAAGGCGTCGCGCCCCGTCAGCCGGGCGATGAAGTTGAGCGACTTGTTGGCCACCAGCGGGAAGGGGTGGCTCGGGTCCAGGCTCACCGGCACCAGCAGCGGGCGCACTTGTTGCTCAAAAAATTTCTCAACCCATTTGCGCTGCGCTTTGTTGCGCTCGGCATGGTTCAGCACCACGATGCCCTGGCGCTGCAGCGCCGGCATCAGCACGTCGTTGAAGAGCGTGTACTGCTCGTCGATGATCTCGTGCGCCGCAAGCGCCACCGACGCCAGGTCACTGCGCGTCACGCCGGATCCCGGTAAGCGTGTGGCTTCGATGATGTCGGCCACGCGGACTTCAAAAAATTCGTCGAGGTTGGAGCTGACGATAGTGACGTAGCGCAGCCGCTCCAGCAGCGGCACGTCTTCCCGCCGGGCCTGTTCCAGCACGCGACGGTTGAACTGCAGAATCGATCGCTCGCGGTTCAGCAGCGGCAGTGGCTGGGTGGCGGCAGAGCCATGCGCCAAGTCAGGCGCAGTGGCTCGGGAATCTTCGTTCATCCGCGTAGTTTATGAACTTCGTGCGACAGGTCCATGACAACCGTCAAGCCGCATCCCTCACCCGTGACTTCCGCGAATGGGCCAGCAAGGCCTGCACCGGCGCTTCGTTGACGCTTTGCAGCGCCGTCATCTGCGCCCACAGGTTGAAGTCGGTTGTTCCAGCAGGTTCAGGCAGCGCAAGAAGGTGCTCTTGCCCAAGCCGCTGGCACCAATCATCGAAATCACATCGCCCTGCCTCGCGCGGACGCTGACGCAGCGCAGCACGTCGTTCTGGCCATGGCGCTTGACGATGTGCTCGGCTTCCAGCAGCCATGGCGCATCGGGTGATTGGACGGTTGCCATCAGGCGCTCAGCAGCTTGCCGGTGCGCGACAGCGTGCTGCCGGCGATCTTGGCCAGGCGCTTGCCGGGCGTGGCCCAACGCGTGGCAATGCGGGCGTAGAGGACGCCGGCGGACTGCGCACGGAGCGGCTCGACGAAGCCGCTGTCTACATCCACCAGGTCGGCCACGGCATCGCCCACGGCGATCCGGTCGCCCGGTGCCCTGTGGAAAACCACCACACCAGCGCGCGGAGCGGTGATGGCTTCGGAGCACGCCAGAGGCGTCGGTTCACACAATGCGGCGGGCAGCGGCACGGGCGTGCCAGCGATGACACCGCGCCGGCACAGGAATTCAATGATCGCTTGCGCGTCCTGAAGCGCCAGCGCGTGCTCAGTGTCGGCCTCGCCG
>JAYSYB010000110.1:0-6868 GCA_043716775.1 Rubrivivax sp. | reverse complement strand
CTTGGCCCAGCTGTACGAGCGGAGGGTAGGCAAAACCTTGACCGAGGCTGCCTATGTCGCATTCGGTGGCGTGGCCGGCGCCATCGATGGCCTGGCCGAGCATGCTGTGGCACTGGCAGAGCGGGCGCTGGCTCAAGAAGGCGCGATGCTCGACGATGAAGCCTGGTCGCGGCTGTTCGTGGCCATCGCCAGCGTGGAAGAACAGGGGACGGAACTGGCCGTGGTGCGCCGCCGCGCCGCTGCCAGCGATTTGCCGGGTTCGGTGCTGACCTTGGTGCGGCACCTCGTCGACGCGCGCCTGCTCGTCAGCGGCGGCGGTAGCAGCACCACCGGCGACCGGCCAGCCCACTACGAGGTGGGGCACGAAGCCGTGTTCAGCCATTGGAAGCGGTTCAAAGGCTGGTATGCACGTTACGCCGAAGATCTGGCCGCGCGCCGGCAGGTCGAGCGTGCGGCGGCCGAGTGGCATAAGGCCGGTCGCCCGCCCATCTTGCGCTGGGGCTGGGAACGGCAGAAGCCGGCGCTGGAGGCCTTGCGAAAGCTGACCCACATGGCCTTGCCGCCGCCCAATGCCGACTACACCGACGGGACCCTTGCGCTCTGGCACATCCTGCAAGCCCGGCTGCCAGAGCCGCCGTTGCGTGGCTTTCTTTACCCCGAGCCGATGGCGCTGATCGACGAACTGAAACTCGTTACCACTTCGCACCAACGCAGGGAAGAGATTGGGCTGCGCCTCAACCAGATCGGCGATCCGCGCCGCGGTGTTGGGCTCGACGATAGCGGCCTGCCGGACATTGCCTGGATCAACGTGCCTGGAGGTGAAGTGACGCTGGAGATGGCACCCGAACCCGACACCGAATTGCTAAGCGAACGCCGCGGAAAGCGCAAAGCGCTCTCACAGACCAGGTTTACGGTCAAACCCTTCCAACTTGCGCGCTACCCGATCACGTGGTGCCAATACCGGGCGTTTCTGAACACCGACGACGGTTACTGCAATTCGGCGTGGTGGGAGGGGAGACCGAGGAAGGATGAGCCGGGCAAGCAGTTGTGGGCGTTCGCAAACTACCCCGCGGTCGTAGTCTGCTGGTATGAAGCGGTTGCGTTTTGCCGCTGGCTCAGCGCAAACCTGGGCCAAAGCATTCGTCTCCACACCGAATGTGAGTGGCAATGGGCCGCGGTGGGAGGCACGGGGCAAGACTACCCCTGGTCGGGCGAATGGGACTCGGCGACGGCAAACAGCGCGGAAGCCGGCATCGGGCGCACCGTGGGGGTGGGCATGTACCCCCTTGGCCGCAGCGCCTTTGGTTTAGATGACATGGCGGGCAACGTCTGGCAATGGTGTTCAAACGAGATGGCGAGACCTGACAGCAAGTCCAGCGATGGCAGGGCACCGCGGGGGCTGCGCGGCGGCTCCTGGGACGACATCGCCAGGAACCTGCGCGCGTCTTACCGTGACGTCAGCGACGCCGATAACCGCAGCGGCAGCATCGGCTTCCGTGTTTGTCGTGTTTCCCCCATCGAAAAACCGGCCACTGGCGCGCTGCCCGCTGGATCGTCGAAGCGCTGACCCCTGTGCGGCGCGAATTTTTTCGCACATCCGCCCCACGCGGTTGTTTTGTTGCCGGGCCGCTTGCGCAGCCGAACAATGCGTGGCGGGCCTTCGGGCCCGTGGGGCAGCCTGAAAGCACCGCGGGTGCTGCGCGGCGGCTCTTGGAACAATTACATCAGGTACCTGCTCGCGTCCAACCGCAACGACAACGACGCCCGATAACTGCTACATCAACATTGGCTCCCGTGTCTGTCGTGTCTCTCACATCATGATCCCCCGGCGCGGGCCGCAAGGCTCGGCAGGCCGGCGACCCCAGTTGACCACGGTTGGCCGGGCGAAGGGCGGGGTGGATCGATGGCGCAGGCCCGTCCTGTCCGCACCCGGCATCGCCTGGACACGCTCCCGCGGCGCCCACCCCTTTTCGCCGCCAAGCGTTATGCCGTGGCTTGGCGCAACCAGCCGCCCAGCAACCGGCCGACCTCGGCCACCAGCGTGCTGACATGCTCGTATTGGCCGTCGCTTAGCCAGTGCCAGCGGTGCGCCAGACGCAGGTACAAGCGCAGTCCGCTCAGTGCCGCATCGGCCCGTGCAAGCGCGGCCTCCTGGCAATCGAGCGCGGGGTCGGCCAGCCGCTGCGACACGGTGTGTCGATAGGGCCGCGGAATGGCTTCGATGCGCGGCATCAGCCAAGCCAGCAGGTCGAACAGCCTTGTGAGCAATACCAGTTCTTCGGCCATGGTGATCCCTTTGCCGCGAAGTGCGGCGTTCACTGCCCTGTGTGAGCGGGGCAACCTGCAGCGGGCCTACAGCCGCCCATCCGCCGGCAGGCGCGGCCGGCCCGCGGTTGCAGGGTTCGCCCCTGCCATAGAGGTTGCGGCAATGTATTGCTGCCATGGAATGTATAAAAGCAGTGCTGCTCGCTCGCACCAAAGAAGTCCGCGACGACGGGTCGATAGTGGAGATCGACATTTGGGAGCTGACCGAGCCGTTGCTCCCGAGCGCTCATCGCTACAAATACCGCCTGTTCTATGGCGTAGGCGGTGCCTGTCATGTTCGCTATGACAACGAGCGTGGCAAGGGCGACCATCGGCACTTCGGCGAGTGAGAAGTCGACTATGTGTTCACCTCGTTAGAACAGCTTCTCGACGATTTTGAACGCGACATCGCGAAATGGAGCTAGACCATGAAAGCAATCATTGAAGGGGCGCGAAAGGGCTCAGCGGTTCGCACGGCGCGGGCGCAGTTGGCCGTTGCCCGCCAAGGCAAGACACCGGACTTTCGATTGAGCTTTGAATCCGCGAAGTCGCTCTTCGCAGACCTCACACCCGCCAGGCTCGATCTGCTCGACACCTTGCGCAAGAGCGGGCCGTGCAGCGTGTACGCGCTGGCCAAGGCCGCCGAACGCAACTATTCGAACGTGCACACTGACGTGTCGCGGCTGGAAGAACTCGGGCTGATCGAACGAAACGACGACCGAGCCGTCGTGATGCCGTATGACGCCGGGGAAATCTTGCTGCCACTCGCACAGGTCGCGTGATGCTGCGGCCGAAGTCTTCGTTGCACCGCGCCGCTGCGCGGCGCGCAGTGGTCAGCGCTTCGGCGGTTCAGTGGTCAGTGCGCCGATGACCGGCTTTTCGATGGGGGAAACACAACAGACACGGAAGCCGACGACGCTGCCGCGGCCACCGGCGTCGCCGCCGAACCGGTTGGACGCGCGCAGGTTCCTGGCGTAGCTGCTCCAGGTGCCGCCGCGCAGCACCCGCGCAGCCTCCTTGTCGTCGAACTTGTCTTCAACCCACTCCCATACGTTGCCAGCCATGTCGTGAAGATCCTTGCCATGGCCGGTGGCTGCGTAACTGCCGACTGGAGCTGTGTTCCTGGCGATGCGGGCATCACCGCAATCAAGGCAGTTCGCCTTACCCTGCGGCGCTTCGTTGCCCCGTGGATAGCGCGCCTCAAGACCGCCACGGGCGGCATACTCCCATTCGGCCTCAGAAGGCAGCCGCCAGCCATTGCCTAACCAGGCGGCATAGGCCTTGGCCTGATTCTAGTCAACGTTGATCACCGGCCTGTCGAAACGACCGAAGTTCGCGTCCTTGGGGTAGAGATCGGGGTCAGCGCCCTTGCCGCCGTTGGCCCAGACAAAGCGGTCGAATTGCAGGAACGTGACCTCGTATCGGCCCATCTGGCAGGGGGCGGGCAGTGCCACCTCGTGCGCAGCCCGATCCCTGTACGGACATTTCTCTCCCGCGTCGACATCGCGCCCCTCTTTGCAGCCCATCGTGAAGCTGCCGGGCGGCAGCGCAGTGGTTTGCGGCATCGGATTCCAGCCCAGGTACCACAGCGGCTGGACGAACACATAGCCCAGCGGCAAGCCATTCACCGACGCCCACCACGCCGATTCAATCAGCGCTGTGGTGACGACCGTCAATACCGTGGTCCACGCGACCACGAAGCGCCGGCTGCTGGCCAGGAATTGACCTTCCAGCGAGCGGCGCACCGTGCGCAATCGTTGAAATTCCAGCAACTGCCCCCAGCCTGCCAGAAGTGACCAGTGGGTCAGACGCCCGCCGCGCTGCCAGCGCTCGGCGTGCAAGTCCAGTTCCTGGCGCAGCACGTCGCGGTCGCGGTTGGCGTCGATGTAGGCGTGCAAGGTCGGCCAGTAGGGATGGGGCGTGTTGCCGGCGCCACCCGCAGTTCGGCTGCGCAGCAGCGTTTCGTGAATCAAGTCGGCATACGGCTCGCGAGCTTCGACTCCGGTGGTCACCAGCCGCAGGCTGCCGGCACCGGCCGCGGGTGCGGCGGCAGGCCGGTCGACAGCGCGTTCGCCCGACAGCATCTGCAGCACCCGCTCGCCCAGCGCCGTGTTGCCGTTGCCCGCGGCATGCACGGCTTCGGCGCGGCTCACGCGGCGCCGCGTATGGCGGCCGCCGTCGGGGCTGATGCGGGTGAGGCACAGCAGCAGCTCCAGCGCGGCCGTGCGGCCCTGCTTCGGCTGCGCGGCTTCGATGCGTGCCAACAGTGCGTCGGCACCCGCGCTGAGCATGCCGGCCAAGCCGCCGCGCTCGTGAAACTTGGCGCCGCTGATCTTGGGGTGGCCATCGCGCGCCTGCCACAGTTGCAGCAGTGCGTTCTCAACGAGCGGCAGTGCGCAGGGCTCGTCACGCGCCTGCTCCTACATCGCGGTGCTGACTTCGCTCACGTCGATACCGGCCAGTTGCGCCGGGCGCTCGATGGCATCGCGCAGGCCTTCGCTGCTGATGGTGCCGAGGAACAGGTGCTTGCAGCGGTCGTTGTACAACGCGCTCAGGCGCGGCAGCTGCTCGATGCGGTCGAGGAAGTCTGCGCGGACGGTGCTGACGACGAACAGCGGGCAGTCGGGCGCGGCGAGCGCAGCGGCGAGCAGTGCATCGAACTCGGCGCGCTCGCCGACCTCGGCCAGTGTGTAGATTTCTTCGAACTGGTCGATAACGAGCAGGAAGCCGGTATCGGGTGCCCGGGCGTCGCGCACCGCGAACTCGAGCGCGCGCGGGTCGGCTTTCAGCTGTTGCCTTCGGGCCTGCATGCCAGGCGCTTGCTGACGGCCGGGATCGAGGCCGTGCTCCAGCGCCTCGGCCAAGTTTGTCAGCGGCTCACGGCCCGGCACTATCGGCCCGAGAACGCGCCAGTTCGCAAGGCCGGTGCGCGCCCACAGCGCACCGCTTTCAACCATCGGCAGCAGCCCGGCCAGCACCAGTGACGACTCGCCCGAGCCGCTGTTGCCTTCGACCTGCAGCCAGCGGTGGTAGGCGCCGTTGCCGGCGCCGGCGAGTGCGCCCGGGTCAGTCTGCTGCTGGTCGCCGAGGCCGGCCACGGCCTGCAGCGTTTCGGCCTGGCGGCCGAAGAAGAGCGCGGCGTCTTTGCGCTGAAAAGTGCCCAGGCCGAGGAAGAGGCAGCCTTCAAAACGGGCGCCTTGGTGCAGCCGCTCGACGCCACGCTTCAACGCGTCGCACAGGCCAGCGGGTAGCGGCGAGCCGGGGCTCCAGTGTTCGGCCTGGAACAGAGCCAAGAACGGCGGTAGGGCATCCGGCGTCACACCGGGCAGCAGCACAGGGTGGATCGGCAGGCGCGGGGCATCACCGGGCGGCGAAAGGTGCCGGTTCAGCGCCACTTCACATTCAGCGCCCACCCAGCGCTGCACGCCGCCGCGGCCGACGAGCACGATAAATGCACTGCATTCGGCCAGCACCTGCTGCAGCGCGGTCATCCAGCGGTCACCGAGGCGCAGTTCCGTGCTTTCGATGTCGGCGCCGCGCAGTCGCTCGCGCAACTCGAGGGCGGCGGCCATGTCGCTGCAGCTATGGATGATAAACGGGATGGTTGGCACTGCGGTGGTCTCCTGCGTCACTGGAGAAGGCTAGACCGATGCTACGGGGCCAGGTGGGTCTGGCCCATCCCTTGAAGTGAGCAGGCGAAAGATGACCGTTCGGCAGGGCGGGCAGCGTCTGGACAGGCAAGCCGCGAGGGCTCGGAGCGATCAGCTTTGAAGCCGCCTGCGGCGATTGTTCATCGTTAGTTTTAACGACTCGAAACCGTCGCAGTTTCTGGGGCGTTGTGCGACGATTCTTGCGGTCCGCGGGATCGTCCATCCCATATCGCTGTGATCGCATCCGAAACGCGAAGGAAACCTGATGAGGATTGAATCATCCACACCGCTGCCGCGCTTTACCGGCGTTCGCTTGCTGACCGATAACGACGACGCCTGGCAGGCCAAGCGCCACCTGATCGCGAATGCGCAGCGCACGCTCGACCTGTCGTACTTCATTCTCGAGATCGACGGCAGCACCTCGCGCCTGCTGCTCGACCTGATCGTGGCCGCCGAGCGCGGCGTCAAGGTGCGGCTGCTGGTCGACTACTTCATGACCTTCGAGCAGGCCGCGGCGCTGCGCGCGTTGGCCGGCGTAGACAACATCGAGGTGCGCCGCTACGGGCTGCCCCGACCGGGCTGGCTGCACGCGCTGCAGGAAGCCGGTATAGACCGCGACGGCTTCGTCAAGGGAATGATGTCGACCAACGCGGCGATGCTCGCCGAATCGCTGAAGGGCAACACGATCTTTCCGCCGGCCATGGCCGATGCGGTGCGAGCGCTGAGCCCGGAACCGGGCGACAACCCGGCAGACTTTCCGATACGGGTGCTGTCGACGTTGCCGTCAGCCGCTGAAGCAGCATCGGCAGCGCCGACTCCTACCATTGCATCGGCCGCCACCGGCGTCGACCGCATGGCCGCGCTGCGCAAGGTTGCGCTTGTGATCGAGATCGTGCGTGGGCTCAAGCACTTCC
>JAYSYB010000109.1:0-6869 GCA_043716775.1 Rubrivivax sp. | reverse complement strand
CGGAGCGCGAAAGTGAACGCGCAGGTAAGTGAGCAAGTCAGTGAGCAAGTGAGTGAGCAGGTGAGTGCGCAAGTGACCGCGCCGACCTTTGAGCAATCCCCCGCGCACTTGACCGATTAGGCACACCGTGCCTTCAGCCTCTGGCCCCACAGCCGATACCCCGTCAGCAAAGGCCGGCATGCCGCCGCAGGCCCGCGCGAGACGACAAGAGCACCCAAGCCATGGCACTCCCCGCGCCTGAAGCCCCGTCGCTATCGCGTCGGCACTCGCCTTGGCGTTTGCAATGGCCTGCCCGGCTGCAAGCTCAGTGGCCGCTGGGCGCTGGCGATGTGGCCCTGCAGCGCCGCGTGCGCGGCTGGCTCTATGTCGCCTTCCTGGCCCTGGCGCTGACCGTGTCCCTGCACGGCGCTTTTGCGCTGGGTCTGGTGCTGATGCTGCTGTCCGTCGCGGTGGTGGAGCCCATCGTTCGCGCCATGGCGCAACAGGCGCTGGGTCAGTCCGACCAGCACGCTGAATTGCAACGCCGGGCCGACGTGGCCGAGCACACCAGCGCGATGGTTCTGATAAGCGATGCCGAAGACCGCATCGAATGGGTCAATGCCGCTTTCACGCAGCTGTCGGGTTGGCGGCTGGATGAAGTGACCGGCAGGCCGGCTGCCGAATGCCTGCACAGCCCAGCCGCAGAACGCGACCATGCCGTCAACCTCCGCCACGCGGTGCAGCGCGGCACTGGCCTGCGCCAGCAAGGCCCGCACCGCACGCGCGCCGGGCGCAACCTGTGGCTGGACGTGGACCTGCGCCCGCTGCGGGACCGCCACGGCTTACTCAGCGGCTTTGTGCGCGTCTGCATCGACACCCGCGAGCGGCACTCGCTGCAGATTCAGCCTGAAGGCCCGCCCAGCATCGACGTGCTGACCCAGCTGCCCAACCGCCAGGTGGTGCTGGCGCGCCTGCAGCAGGTGTTGGCCCATGCCAGCCGCCACCCGGGCTACGGCTTTGCGGTGCTGTTCATGGACATCGACCGCTTCAAGCACGTCAACGACAGCCTGGGCCATGCCGCCGGTGACGAACTGCTCAGGCAGGTCGCGCAGCGCCTGCAGTTGGCGCTGCGGCCCAGTGACGCGCTGGCGCGGCTGGTGCCGGGCGCCGACAACAGCGCCGCACCAGGCTGCGAAGTGGCGGCACGCATGGGCGGCGACGAGTTTGTCGTCGTGCTGGAAGGGGTGAACAGCGCCAGCCGGCTTGGCGCCATCGCCGACCGGGTGCTGCGAGAACTGAGCGAACCCTACCTGATCGGCTGCACACCGCTGCACATCAGCGCCAGCATTGGCGTGGTGCTGCACCTGGGGCTGACCAATGGCAGCACCGATGGCAGTACTGATGGCAGTACCGATGGCCGTACTGATCGCAGTACCAATGGAAAGACCGATGGCAAGGTCCAGGAAACAGAGAGTGACGAATTCGCCCCGCCCGCCAGCGCCGAGGACGTGCTGCGCAACGCCGACACTGCCATGTACGAAGCCAAGCGTGCTGGGCGCGGGCGCTGGGTGATGTTTGACGACTCCATGCAAGAACGTGTGGCGCGGGCGATGGCGATTGAAAACGACCTTCGCCGCGCGCTCAAGGCCGACGAACTCTTCGTCGTCTACCAGCCGGTGGTGGACTTGCAAAGCCGAGCACTGACGGGGGTTGAAGCGCTGGTGCGCTGGCGCCACCCAGAACGCGGCCTGGTGAACCCGGTGGACTTCATCGGCGTTGCCGAAGAGTGCGGCCTCATCGACGCGGTTGGCGCCTTCGTTCTGCAACGCGCCTGCACGCAGTTTGTGCGCTGGCGCGAGACGCTCGCAGGCAGCGCGCCGCTGCGGCTGGCGGTCAACGTATCGCGCGCGCAGCTCAAACGCGCGGGCGTGGTGGAAGAACTTGTGGCGCTGCTGCAAGCCTGCGCGATGCAGCCGGAATGGCTGCAGCTTGAAGTCACGGAAAGCCTGGCCGCGCAAGATGAGCCGGTGCAGGCCACGCTGCGGAGAATCAAGGCGCTGGGCGTGCAGCTGGCGCTGGACGACTTTGGCACCGGCTATTCGTCGCTGGCCTGCCTGCACCAGTTGCCGGTGGACACGGTCAAGGTGGACCGCAGCTTCGTCCAGCATGCGCAGACTGTGGAATACCACCGCGTGCTGATCGAAGCCACCATCCGCGTTGCGGGAGCGCTCCGGATGACCACGGTGGCCGAAGGCATCGAGACCGAAGGCCAGGCTGCGCTGATGCTGGCGTTGCAGTGCGACTACGGTCAGGGCTTCTTGTTCGGCCTGCCGATGGAGGCGGCGGCGCTGGAGAACTGGCTGCGGGCAAAAGCGCTGCAGAGCGCCTGAAATACTCGGCGAAAGTAGCCGAGAAAGTGGCCGCCGAACTAAAAGCTTATGTGTGGCATCGCACAGACTGTTTTCAGCTGCGCTGGCACGCTGGCTGGTGTTCCGAAGAAGCGCAGGGCCGGTCGCCATCGCCCGCGATCTTCTGTTGGTAGCGCTGCATGCGCAGTTCCCATTCCGGATCGTCGACCGTTTCCCAGGGAACTCGCTCATGCCCAACACTGGCAGTGGATGCACCCCTGCCGATTCTGCAGCCGAACATTCCGGCGAGCACCCAGGCCTGGCCGAGACTCAGCGGCAAAAGGCGTTGCTCAAGACCGGGGCTTTGCAGAGCGCGATCTTCAACAGCGCCAACTTTTCAAGCATTGCCACCGATGCCAACGGAGTCATTCAGATCTTCAACGTCGGCGCCGAGCGCATGCTTGGCTATGCCTCTGCGGAAGTGACCAACAAGATCACGCCCGCCGACATTTCCGAGCCGCAAGAACTGATCACGCGCGCCAAGGCCTTGAGTCTGGAGCTGGGGACGGAAATCAAGCCCGGTTTCGAGGCGTTGGTGTTCAAGGCGTCGCGTGGCATTGAAGACATCTATGAACTGACATACATCCGCAAGGACGGCAGCCGCTTTCCCGCAGTCGTGTCAGTCACCGCGCTTCGCGATGTGCGCGAAACCATCATCGGCTACCTGCTGATCGGTACCGACAACACCGCGCGCAAAAAAGCCGAAGCCGCGCTGCTGCAAGTGGGGGCCTTGCAGAGCGCCATTTTCAACAGCGCCAACTTCTCAAGCATTGCCACGGACGCAAACGGCGTCATTCAAATTTTCAATGTCGGTGCCGAGCGCATGCTGGGTTATGCGGCAGCCGAAGTGATGAACAAGATCACCCCGGCCGACATCTCCGACCCGCAGGAATTGATCACGCGGGCCAGAGCCCTGAGCTTCGAGCTGGGCACCGAGATCAAGCCCGGCTTCGAGGCCTTGGTGTTCAAGGCGTCGCGCGGCATTGAAGACATCTATGAGCTGACTTACTTCCGAAAAGGGGGCACCCGCTTCCCGGCGGTGGTGTCGGTCACGGCCTTGCGCGACGTGCGCGAATCCATCATCGGCTACCTCTTGATCGGCACCGACAACACCGCGCGCAAGCAGGCAGAAGCGGCCCGGCAGGAAATGAACGCTGAACTGGAGCGCGCCAAGTTGGTAGCCGAAAAGGCCAACCTCGCGAAGTCGGACTTCTTGTCCAGCATGAGCCACGAGTTGCGTTCACCGCTGAATGCGATTCTCGGTTTTGCCCAGCTGATCGAATCAAGCACGCCGCCCCCGTTGCCGAGCCAGAAGGAAAACGTTGACCAGATCCTCCAGGCGGGCTGGTACCTGCTGGAGCTGATCAATGAGATTCTTGACTTGTCGTTGATCGAGTCGGGCAAGCTGTCGTTGTCGCCAGAATCCATCTCGCTGGACGACGTGCTGAACGACTGCCGCGCCATGATCGAACCGCAGGCACAGCAGCACAAGATTCGGTTGAAGTTTCCGGCGGCCAACGGTCAATATTTCATCCGTGCCGACCCCACGCGGCTGAAGCAGGTCTTCATCAACCTGCTCTCCAACGCCATCAAGTACAACCGCGTCGGTGGGATGGTGGAAGTCAGCTGCAGCACGGTTCAGCCCGGGCGCATCCGCATCAGCTTTCGCGACACTGGTGAAGGCCTGCCTGCGGAAAAGCTCGGGCAACTCTTCCAGCCCTTCAACCGGCTTGGTCAGGAGTCGGGCGTTGAAGAAGGCACGGGCCTCGGTCTGGTGGTCAGCAAGCGCCTTGCTGAATTGATGGCGGGCGAGATCGGCGTTGAAAGCACCGTGGGGGTTGGCAGTGTGTTCTGGGTCGATCTGAATTCATTGGCCGCCCCGGAAATGATCTCCGACGCGGCGGCCCCGGTGGCCCCGGTGGTGGCCGAGACGCGCAGCGCCACCCAGATTTACACCTTGCTGTATGTCGAAGACAACCCGGCCAATCTGATGCTGATTGAAAAGCTCATTGCACGCCGACCCGACATCCGCTTGCTGAGTGCCAAGGACGGCAACCACGGCATCGCGATTGCCCACGCGGAAAAGCCTGATGTCATCTTGATGGACATCAATTTACCGGGCATCAGCGGCATCACTGCACTCAGGATCCTGGCCGATGCCCCCGACACGGCGCACATCCCCGTGATCGCGCTCAGTGCAAACGCCATGCCGCGCGACATCGAAAGAGGGCTGGAAGCGGGTTTCTTCCACTACCTCACCAAACCCGTCCGGGTGAGCAAGTTCCTGGAGACGCTGGACGCGGCGCTGAAACGTTCCGAGTTGACAGCGGCTGCTGCAAACGCCGAGGAGATTGAATGATGCTGAGCGTGCCGGACATCCTGGGCGCCCGCATCCTGATCGTGGACGATCAAGATGCCAACGTGCTGCTGCTTGAGCGCTTGCTGACTGACGCCGGTTACACCCACGTCGCGTCGACCACGCACCCGGAGGAGGTTTCTGCGCTGCATCGGGACAACCGCTATGACCTGATCCTGCTGGACCTGCAGATGCCGCTCATGGACGGCTTCGAGGTGATGCAGGCACTGAAGGGGGACGCAGCCGAGAGCTACCTGCCCGTCGTCGTGCTCACGGCTCAGCCTGCCCACAAGTTGCGTGCGCTTCAGGCCGGCGCTAAGGACTTCATCAGCAAGCCCTTTGATCTGACCGAGGTCAAGACGCGCATCCACAACATGCTTGAAGTTCGGCTGCTGTACAGACGGCTTGAGAGCTACAGCGCCCTGTTGGAGTTGAGCGTGCGCGAGCGCAGTGCCGAACTGCAGCTCAGCGAGCATCGCTATCAGCGCCTGTCCGAGCGGGCTGCCGATTGGTACTGGGAACAGAATGAAACCGGCACCTTCACCCAGGTTTCCGGGCCCGCGTCGGAGATGGTGGGGGTCGGCATGCCGGCGTTTGTGGGTGGTGCACATGGCGAAGCTGCCACCGGCTGGAATGAAGCTGAGCGCGCGCTGCTGCAGGCAAAGATCGCCAGCAGAACGCCCTTTCTCGGCTTCGCCTTCAGCCGCGTGAATGCCGACGGCTCGGAGCAACAGTTCCGCATCAGCGGTGAGCCGATGTTCAACGAAGCCTGCCGCTTCACCGGCTACCGCGGGATCGGTGTCGAAGTCACTGCGCTGAAGGGTACGGACGCGTAGATCTGCTCGCTGCAGCCCTGCTTCGGCTGGGCCCGGTTGCGCCATCCAGGGCGGTTGCAGTTCATCGCCCACATTCCGCGCTTCATCGCAACCCTGTCCAAGGGCGCGACCCGTTGCCTACACTCGTGCCTGGTACTGGCCCACAAAAGCGGGGCTTACCGGACACGAGGGGATCCAGCATGAAGAAAAAGTGGCTGTTCAGCGGCGCGGCGGCGGTGGTGTTGGCTGGGGCCGGTGTTGCGGTAATGACCGGCGTGGTGAAGATGCCCGGCGCCATGGCCAAGAACGACAACGCCGCAAAGCCGGACTCCAAGGCTGCCGACGGCAAGGGCAAGAAGCCCGACGTGCCGCTGGAATTTGTGCCGCGCGAAATCGTGCAACCGAGCATGGCGCGCCTGCCCGGTTTGGTAGAGTTTTCGGGCCCGCTGGTGGCACCGCAGACGGCGATGGTGCGGGCCAAGGCCAGCGGCACGTTGCTGAGCCTGACCGTCAGCGAAGGCAGCCGCGTGCAGGCCGGGCAAGTGCTGGGCCGCATCGAACTGGCAGAACTGAACACGCGCGTCGCGGAGCGCAACGCGATGCTGGAATCCGCCCGCGCGACACTCACCCAGGCCGAACGCACGCACGCCAGCAACGAGCGGCTGGCGGCGCAGCAGTTCATCAGCGCCATCGCACTGGAAAATTCGCGCGGCACGATGGACACTGCGCGCGCCAACCTGAATGCCGCACAGGCGTCGCTGGAAACGGCGCGGGTGGGCTTGCGCGAAGCGTCGCTGCTGGCACCCATTTCAGGCATCGTCGCCAAGCGCCATGCGTTGCCGGGTGAGAAGGTCAGCGTCGAGCAGCAGTTGCTGACCATCGTCGATCTGTCCAGGCTGGAACTGGCCGGCAACATCGGCACCCACGAAGTTGCGCGTTTGAGCGCCGGCATGGCGGTGCAGGTGCAGGTGGAAGGCGTGGACGCGCCAGTGGCCGGGCGCGTGGCGCGCATTGCACCGGCGGCCGAGCCAGGCACCCGCAGCATCGGGGTGACGATCGAACTGGCCAACCCCAAAGAGCAACTGCGTGCCGGCCAGTACGCGCTGGCCCGGGTGGTGCTGGCCGACCCGCAGCAGCGCCTGGTGCTGCCGCTCAGCGCCGTGGGCGCCACCAGCGGCCAATCCTTTGTCTGGCTGCTGGTGGACGGTGTGCTGGTGCGCCGCGCCGTCACGCTGGGCCGGCGTGATGAAGCCGGTGGCCGGGTGGAGGTGCTGGCCGGGCTTGGCGCTGACGCCCAGGTGCTGGGCGCGC
>JAYSYB010000108.1:0-2209 GCA_043716775.1 Rubrivivax sp. | reverse complement strand
CGCGGCCATCCAACAGCGCCGTCATCGTCAGCCCTGCGACGCTAGGGCCCAGTAGCATGCAGACGAAGATCAGACCGGTGTCCAGCGGGCGCAAAACGGTCAGATCGAATTCGGTGGCGCCGAAGACAGCGAGGATGCCGCCCCAACTGATGCCGTAGGTCAGTGCGAAGTACCCGAGCAGCGGGTGGCGACGCAGCCAGGGCATGAGCGTCATGGTGTTTCATTCAGTCGACGGTGAGTATCTCGCCACAGCAAAGCAAGTACGGTGACCCCGCTGACAAGCAGCGGCCAGTCTTGGGGAATCCCCAACAGGAAGGCCGCGCTGCCGCCGATCAGCGACCAGATGACCGGAATCACCAGCAAGCGCCGCGGTATCGGCTCGGTGGTCAGCAGAAACAGTCCGAACGTAAAGAGCGTGACCGGGCATGGCGTGATACCGAACATCGGCATCGCAGGATAGCCGTGCCCGAAAATCTGTCCAGCAAGCGGATAGCCAACGCTTGCGTAGGCCACCAGCGTCCAGCCCGTCCAGACGAGCCATCCGGTCCAGCCCTTGCGCGGGCTAAAGGCGAGGCGCCCCCGCAGAACACCCGCCTCGACAAACAACAGGCCTTGAACCACGAACAACGCCGCAAAGCCCCAGGCCCCGTTGCTGATGGCTGAGAAATTCATGCCGTGGTACGCAACGCCTGTCCACAGCCACATCGCAGCCAGCCCGGCCGCGACCAACCGGCTGCGCTGCGCCGAGGGCCAAATGATGAGCGCAGCCATCAGCAGTCCCAGTAGATAAGCCCACACTTGGGCGGGCCACACCGCCTCGTTGTAGGCGACGAAGACAGCCAGAAACTGATCACGCGTGAAGGGCAACAGACGGGTACTCCATTTTCATGTGCAGCGAAGTCCTATTCAGGACCCACGGCCTTGTTGGGCGTTCGCTCGCCGCTGCACAACAGCGCGACGGCTGTCAAGTTCAGGATGCCGACGACGATCTGAAACGGTCGCAGATTGCTGCCGTCTGGCAGCACCATCACCGGAATGATCAAGGACCAGGCATTGACCGCGGTGTGCAGAACCAGCACAGGAACTACGCTGCCCTCGCTTCGGTTGAACAACCACGCAAATAGCACCGAAGAGGCAACCGCGCTCAGAGCATACAAGCCCATCGGCAGATGGCTCTGCACGGTACCCGCGCTGTAGAAAAGCGGCAGGTGCCAGACCGCCCAGACCACACCCAGCAACAAACTGGCAACGCGCCATCCCCAGCGCGCCTGCAAAGCCGGCAAGGCGTAACCGCGCCAGCCGAATTCCTCGCCCAGCGGTCCGCCCACCAGGAAGACGAGCAAGAAGTTCGCCGCCGCCATCCCCACATGACCCGCGGCCGGTGAAGGCGGCAAGGTGCCACCCAGTGCCACGTGGACGGCGGCCGCCAGACCCATGAAGACAAGGGGGAACACGAAAGCCAGAAGGGCCCAGCGCCAGCCGACGCGCCACTGCAGGCAGCGCATCAACCAACGGCGCAGGCCAGCACGGCCACGGCCATGTGCCACCACGACCACGGCCGCGAGGCTCGGCCCAAAGCCGCCCACTAACGACAGCGCGGTGGCTGCAACTGGGAAGTCCGGCTTCAGCGCGGGCGCGAGCAACCAGCAGGTCCAGGTCCAGGTAAACGCCAGGGCGAAGAACGCCAGGAGGGACGCTGCGGAGCGCGACTCGCCGCCATGCACGACAGGCTTGGAGATTGCGACCGCACCGGAAGACAAAGGCGGCCGCGGCGTCATGGCCGGGCCGGTGGAATCAGCAGTTCGACGATGGCCGCACGCACCTCGTCATCGTGCCCGACCCAAGTGTGTCCGCCTTCATCAAATCCAATGAACTTTGCGCTGGCAATCTGGCTGGCGGTGTAATGCGCGCCGGCGTAAGTGCCGTAGCGGTCGTCACGCGCGCTGATGACCAGCGTCGGCGCACGCACAGACTCCAAAGGCGATGTCGATAGCTGTTTGCTTGCGGCCGTGTCGCTGCGCAAACCCTCGGCGCGCAGGGATACCGGCAGGATGTTGTCGAGCATGGCGCCTACCCGCGCCCGCTCTTGCGGGCTAGCGTGCCGCAGCAGTTCGGGTGGGGTGGCGAGCACCACCTTAATGACCTGGTCGCGAGCCAGGTGCAACGCGGCCCAAAACAGGAAGTCCGATCCAATCAGCCGCATCATCGT
>JAYSYB010000107.1:0-6877 GCA_043716775.1 Rubrivivax sp. | reverse complement strand
GGCGCAGTGGCGATCACCCGGATCGCCTGGCCCAGTGTCGGGTGATCCACGCCGAACGCCACGCATTCGCCCACCAGCTTCGTGGCATAGAGGATCTCCTCCACCTCCGTCGGGCTGACGCGATAGCCCGAGGTCTTGATCATCTCGTCGCGCCGGCCGATGAAGTAAATGAAGCCTTCGGGGTCGCGGCGCACCGTGTCGCCGCTGAACACGGCGTACTCGGGCAGTTGCAACCCCGGCTCGCGGCCGGGCAGCAGCCGGTAGCGTTCGGCGGTCTTCTCGGTGTCGTTCCAGTAGCCCAAGCCGACCAGTGCGCCGCGGTGCACCAGTTCGCCCGGCTCGTCGGGCGCGCATTCGGTGCCGTCCGGGCGCATCACCAAGATCTCGGCGTTAGGGATCGCCTTGCCGATCGAATCGGGCCGACGGTCCACTTCGTCGGGAGGCAGGTAGGTGCTGCGAAAGGCTTCGGTCAACCCGTACATCAGGAAAGGCTTGGCCTTGGGCACACGCTGGCGAAGCAGCATCAACGTCTCGCGTGGCATGCGGCCGCCAGTGTTGGCGAAGTAGCGGAGGTGTTCACCGATACCGGCCGGCCATTCCAGCTGCGAGAGCTGGATGTAGAGCGGCGGCACGGCAGTCAGGCCCGTGACCTTCTCGCGCTCCATGGCCTTCAGCACATCACGCGGCAGTAGGTAGTTCAGCAGCACCACGCGCGCTCCGCTGTGGAAAGCCGTGGACAGCTGGCTGAATCCGGCGTCGAAGCTCAGCGGCAGCGCGGCCAGCAGGGTGTCTTGCGGGCCGTTTTCCAAATAGCTGGCCACGCTCTTTGCGCCGGCCACCATGTTGCGATGGCTCAGCACCACACCTTTGGGCTTGCCGGTGCTGCCGCTGGTGTAGAGGATGGCGGCGAGGTCGGTGTCGATGATGCGGTGGCCGGCGCGCACCGGGCTTTGCAGCAGCGCGGCCCAGGCGATGACGGGCAAGCCACCCGCCGCGCTAGCCACGGGCTCGGTGGCCACCAAATGCCGCAGCGCCGGGCAGGCCGCCAGCACCGGCGCCAGCAGCGCCAGGCGGTCGGGCGAGGTCAACAGCACCCGCACGCCGCAATCACGCAGGATGAAACCCACTTGCTCGGGTTTCAGCAGCGGGTTCAGCGGCACGAACACCGCACCGGCAGCCGTGGCGCCGAAGCTGGCCACCACCGTCTCCATGCGCTTTTCAAGGTAGATGGCCACACGCTCGCCGCGCTGCACACCCAGTGCCATCAGGCCGCTGGCGCAACCCTGCACGGCTATATTCAAGCTGGCGTAGATGCAGTGCGACGCACCGTGGCTCACGGCCACCGCGGCCGGCGCACGGTGCGCTGAAAGCTCGATCAATTCGTGCAGCAGATGGGCTTCAGGCATGGGGGAGAGGGCGATTCAGCAGCGCTGCTGCAAGTGAAAAACGAGTATTGCACAGGAACTTTTTGTGGCCGTGCGTACGCCGCGCTTTGCTGGGTGCCGGTGCGTGATCTTGTTCCGCAATGCAACTTCAGCCTGCCTGGCGGGCCGGCAACAACACCTAGAATTCGGCCTGCCCCAGCTCCTCAGCCGAATCCGTGCCATGAACGTTGAACAAGAAGTCCTGAAAATTCTCGACGAGGTGCTCAGCCTGGGTGGCCGCAGTGCCGGCTTCACCCGTGAAACGCATCTGCTGGGCGCCATTGCCGAGCTCGATTCAATGGCCGTGGTGAGCCTCATCACCACCCTGGAGGAACGCCTGGGCGTCACGGTCGACGACGACGCCATCGATGGCGCCACCTTTGCCACTGTCGGCAGCCTGGTCGACTTCGTCAGCTCGCTGGTCAACGGCTGACAGGATGGCCGCCACCGAGGCGTTCTACAGCGCCTTCCAGCCCGGCCCGCTGGGCCAGCGTTTCTGCCTTTGGCACGCCGACCCTGCGCACGCGCCGGGCGCGCTGGTGGTGCATGTGCATGCCTTTGCCGAAGAGATGAACAAGTCGCGCCGCATGGCCGCGTTGCAGTCGCGCGCGCTGGCTGCGGCCGGCTCTGCGGTGCTGCAGTTCGACCTGCTGGGCTGTGGTGACAGCCCCGGCGAGTTCAGTGATGCCTCCTGGGATGCTTGGCTGGGCGACGTGGCGGAGGCCGTCGCGCTTGCGCGCCAGCGCCACGCAGCGTGGTGGCCGGCGTCGCCATCGCCGCAGCTGTGGCTTTGGGGTCAACGTGCAGGCGCGCTGCTCGCCGCTGCAGCGGCAGGGCGTCTGTCCGAACCTGTCAACCTGCTGCTGTGGCAGCCCACGCCCAGCGGGAAATCGGTGCTGCAACAGTTTTTGCGGCTGGAAAGCGCCGGCGCCTTGTTGGGCAAGGGTGCGGACAAGGGCAGTGCCCGCGCCGCGCTGGCGCGAGGCGAAGTGGCCGAAGTGGCTGGCTACCCCTTGGCGCCCGCGCTGACCCAGGGCCTGGAAGCCGCTCGCCTGCAAGCCCCAGCGCTGGCCGCGCGGCTGGAATGGCTGGATGTAGCCGCAACCGCCGCGCTGCCCCCAACCCCCGCCGCCGAGCCGGTGCTGAAGGCCTGGGCCGAAGCCGGCTGGCGCACCCGTCACCAGACCGTGGCCGGGCCCAGCTTCTGGCAGACGACCGAAGTTGAGGAAGCCCCCGCGCTCATCGGCGCCACGGTCGAAGCCTTGTTGTCGCCACCCGGTGCAGCCGCAGAGGCAGCACCCACCCTGCACCACCTCGCCGCGTGAACTGCCAAGAGCGTGCGCTGGCGTTCCGCTGCCAGGGAGAACAGTTGCTAGGTGTGCTGGCCACACCCGGCGCTCCGTCGCTGGTCACCGGCGTCGGGGTGCTGGTGGTCGTGGGCGGCCCGCAGTACCGCGTGGGAGCGCACCGCCAGTTCGTGCAGTTCTCACGCGCGCTGGCGGCGGCCGGCCACAGCGTGCTGCGTTTCGACGTGCGCGGCATGGGTGACAGCACCGGCGAGCAACGCAGCTTCGAGGCTTTGTCCGACGACATCCAGGCCGCCATCGATGCGCTGCGCGCCCAAGTGCCGGCTTGCACGACGCTGGCCCTGATGGGCTTGTGCGACGGCGCTTCGGCGGCCCTGATGTACGTGCATGACACCGACGACCGCCGCGTCGATGCGCTGTGCCTGCTGAACCCATGGCTGCGCTCGGACGAGAGCCTGGCACGCACCCACGTGCAGCACTACTACCTGCACCGCCTCACATCGCCCGAGTTCTGGCGCAAGCTGCTGGTGGGGGGCGTCGGGCTGAGGGCACTGCGCGACTTCTTTGGCACGCTGCGCACCAGCCTGCGGCCGGGCACCGCTGCTGCCGGCGGCACCGCCCCTGGACGCGCCGGCCTGGATTTCCGCACCGCCATGCTCAAGGGTTGCCAGCGCTTCCACGGCCCGATTCTGCTGGGCCTCAGCAGCGACGACCTGACCGCGAAAGAGTTTGACGGTGCCAGCGCCTCGAACCCCGGCTGGCGCGAAGCGCTGGGCCGCAAGCAGGTGCAGCGTGCGCTGCTGGCATCCGCCGATCACACCCTGTCGGACACCGGCGCACGCCTGCGTTTCGAAGCCGCCGTGGTCGCCTGGCTCGAGGCGCTGCCTGCGCGCGTCGCCGCGTGCGGCCATGAGCCCATGAGCTTGAAGCGCATGAGCCGATGAGCGCGATTTCGACGCCATCATCACCTGCGTTGCCACGCGGCCCGGTGCTGGACTGGTCAAGCCTCTCGGGCGCCCGCGTGGCCGACCTGCCGGCGATGGACCAGGGCCGAGCACAGCTGATGACCACCAGCGGACGCGCGGCCTTGGCCTGGGCGCTGAAGGCGTTGCAGCTGCCGCCTGGCTCCATCGTGCTGGTGCCCACCTATCACTGCCCGACCATGATCGCCCCCGTGTTGTTCGCGGGGTTGAGTCCGCAGTTTTATGCGCTGGGCGAAGACGCGTTGCCGCGGCTGGAAAGTTTGGAAGGCAGTGCAGCCGACGGCCCGCGCGCCATCATCGTGGCCCACTTTTTCGGCCTGCCGCGTTCGCTGGCCGGCGTGCGCCGCTGGTGCGACGCGCACGGCGTGGCCTTGATCGAGGACTGTGCGCACAGCTTTTTCGGCCAGGCAGGTGAGCGGCCCGTGGGCGTCTGGGGCGACTTCGCCACCGCCAGCCTGACCAAGTTTTTTCCTGTGCCCGAGGCCGGCCTGCTGGTGTCCGCGAGCCGCGATCTCACCCGTCTGCCGATGGCGGGCCAGGGATGGAGCGCGCAGCTGAAAGGGGCGGTGGACGTGCTCGAGACCGCGACGCATTCGGGGCGCCTGCAGGGTTTGCAGCCCGTGCTGCGCGGCTTGTTCTCGTTGAAAAACCGCCGCAGCGGTGCACGCCCGGCGCAGCACGCGCCCGGAACTTCCAGCAGCCCTACGCCTGCGGACGCACTGCAGGGGTGCGACATGTCACGCGCCGCCATGGCGCCGCTGGCCGTGGCTCGCTGGGCTTATGGCCGGCTGCCCCGGGCTCGTATTGCAGCACGGCGGCTCGCCAACTTCCAACTGCTCAAGAGTGCCCTCGTCAATGTGCCCGGTGCAAGGGTGCTGTTTGATGAATTGCCCACAGACGCGCCTTATGCCTTGCCGCTGTGGGTGGACGACGCCGACCGGGTCTACTTGGCCCTGCGCTCGGCCGGCATGCCCGTTTTCCGCTGGGACAAGGTTTGGACCGGCACGCCGGCGCTGGCCCATGACGTCGGGCCGGCTTGGAGCCGCCACGTCCTGCAGTTGCTATGCCACCAAGACTTGAGCGAGGCCGAAACCGCCATGGTGGCCGGCACGGTGCGGCGCCTGCTGTGACCACGACTGCGTATCCGCTTGCGGTGAATGTGTACCGCAGCGTTGCCGACATGCCGGTTGACGCACTGCAGCTTCTTTCGCGGCACGAGGAGACCACCCTGCAATTTGGCCAGGCCTGGTGGCAGAACCTGGAAGCCGAGGTGTTTGTCGACCATCCTGGGCGTGCGTACTTCGTGCTTGGGGCCCAGGGTGCGGTGGCTGCGGTGCTGCCATTGCTGATCAGCGGCGGTGCGCTGCACAGGCGCGCGCAGGCACTGGGCAACTACTACACCTGCTTGTACGAACCCGCTTTGGCACCGGGCGTCGATGCCGCGAATTTGTCGCAGCTCTTCACTGCGGTGCGTGGCCACCAGGGCGGGGTGCACAGCCTGACACTGGCGCCTATGAATCCAGAAGGCCCGGCGTTTGCCACCGTAGAGCGTGCATTGGCGATGGCCGGCTTCGCCAGCCAGCGCTACTTCTGCTTCGGCAATTGGTATCTGCAGGCCCCCGCGTCCTGGGCCGACTATCTGGCCGGCCGCGAAGGCAAGCTGCGCAGCACCATCAAGCGCATGAAACAGCGTCTGGCCGCCGACGAAGGTCATGTCGAATTGGTTGTTGACGCCGCAAATCTGGAGCGCGGTGTCGCCGCCTACGAGGCCGTGTATGCGCAAAGCTGGAAGGTGCCCGAGCCCAGCCCGGGCTTCATGCCCGGCCTGATGCGCCTGTGTGCTGAACGCGGCGCCATGCGCCTGGGGTTGGTGTGGCTGAAGGGCCGGCCCATTGCGGCGCAGTTCTGGATCGTCGCCCACGGCCGGGCCGAAATTTACAAGGTGGCCTACGACGAGGCCTTCAAGAGCCACTCGCCCGGCACCGTGCTCACCGCGCATCTGCTGCAACACGTGCTGGAGGCAGATCTCGTGCGGGAGGTCGATTACCTGATTGGCGACGACCCCTACAAGAAGAACTGGATGAGCCACCGGCGCGAAAGGTGGGGCTTGGTGGGTTACAACCGGCGGTCGCCTGTGGGGCTGGCCATGCTGCTCGGCGCGCGCATGAAGAGAATGGTCAAGCCGTGGGTTCTTCGGTTGAGACCCGGCAAGCCCGCAGTGTCAACGTCGGCATGACAGCAGGCGTTACGCTGCATATCCGCCCACAGACAGTCTCTGGTGACGAAAACCACAATGAAACAGCTCAGGTACACGGCACTGGCGCTTTGCCTGATTGCTGCCACTGCGGTGCAAGCCCAGGATGTTGCGGGCTGCGGGTCGCTGCAAAACCATTACGGCCCGTTCGATTACCGCAAAGAAAGGAGCGGCCGGCTCACCATCGTTGAAGGCGCTCACTTCACGCCCGTGGTCGAGGCTCTTATCAGGGGCAAAAGCAGCGACTTCGTGGGTGACGACCTGAGCTACACACTGCGCACCTCTCCCAACCACCACCGCGCCTTGTTGGCGGTGGTGCGTTTCGCAGATCGAACGAAAAGTCCGCAGCCGCCCTACATGCAGTACTCGGTAACCTGCTATTTCGAACGGGCGGTTCGATTCCAGCCCGACGACACCGTCGTGCGAGCGCTCTACGCGCGGTACCTACACCGCCAGGGACGCACGGCCGAAGGGCTGCAACACCTGAAGGCCGGGGTGAACTTCGCCAATGACAACCCGCTGTCGCACTACAACCTTGGGCTCGTCTTCCTTGAGCTGAAGGCCTACGACGGGGCGTTGCAGCAGGCGCGAACCGCCATCGCGCTGGGCATTCCACCGGGCACGCTGGTCGAGCAGCTGAAGACGCTGGGGAAGTGGCAAGACGCCATTCCGTTGGCCGCGCCCGATGCCGGCGTCAGCGCCGTGCGATGACTTTGCACTGAAAGCGTTGCAGCTTCTTACGAGGTATTAATTTCCGGCATTTGTGAACGGATGTCGAAATTGTTCGCTTACATCGCGCAACGTTCAGCAGCCTGGGTGAACCCGTAAAGGGCTTGTTTTCCTCGAGGATCGTCGGTTTTCCGTTTCACGGCCTACCTTTGATTTGTAAGTCACGGGCACGGCGACTGC
>JAYSYB010000106.1:0-2211 GCA_043716775.1 Rubrivivax sp. | reverse complement strand
TGGCGCCGGCATCGGCCAGCAGCTTGGTCAGCCGCAGGTGCGACACCGCATAAGGCCCGACCTGCACCTCGAAGGCGTACACATTGCGCGCGCAACGCGTGGCGTATTCGGCAACGGCGCCCGGGCCGAATGCGGCTTCCACCTTGCGCAGCGCAAACTCGATGGCGGCCAGCGGGTAGGCCGCCGTGCCGGCGCTGGAGTCGAGCAAGACCACGCCTTCGTCGGCGTAGGCCATCGGTTTGTTGAACTCGCGATCCAGCAACTCGGCCACCAGCGCGGTCTGGCAAGCCACCACCGGTTGCGGCGTGTAATACACCCCGTACTCCTTGCGGCGTTTGGGGTCGTAAGCCGACAGAAAATCTTCGTAAAAATACAGCCAGGGGTCACCCCGGCGACCGAGACGCACCGGATCGACAGCACCGATCACGCGTTCGAGGAGTGACACCGGCACCTCGATCTCGGCCCGGGCGCGGGACTGGGTCAGCACCCGCAGCGTCTCGGCCAGCAGGCCATGCCCGCTGTCCAGGGCGTCAGCGGCACGGGCGGTGGTGAGCCGCGTTTCGCCGTTCAGCCGCGCCAGCAGCAGCGCATAGGTCAGCGTCTGCGCGTAAATGTCGGCAAAGTCTTCGTCGGAGGTGTGCGGAAAGAGGTAGTCGCGCATTTCGGCGCTCAGCCTCTTCAGCGCACTGCCGTCGTGCGACACCGCGGCAGCCACGTCGTCGCGCAGCAGGCGGCAGATCGGCGCCAGGGTCTCGGCCAGGGCCTTCGGGCCGCTGGGCGCGATGAAGTCCCAGGTCAGAAAGTCGGTCAACAGTTCATGGAGTTGGGCGAGCAAAGCCTCGGTGAAGACCGATTCGCCGCGCAGGGTGATGTCGTCCAGCCGCACCACCATCGGCTTGGCTTCGGGCTGCGCAATGCCACTGCGGTACAGCGCCCACTCGCAGGCGTCGGTGTAAAGCAGATTGGGCAGGGCAGTGAACTTCTGCCATTGCGTCTTGTCGTGGCCCTTGAACCTGCGCGTCACAGCACCCACGCCGGGCGCTTTCAGCTCGACATGGCCGCACAGCAGCTGGCCCACCTCGACGCCGATGTCTGGTCGGCCCCCCAGATCGTCTACATGGACCTCGGTCTTGGTGCTCACTTGCTGGCGGGTGGCCCGCAGCAAGGCCTGCACGGGGCCTTTCAACTGGTCTTCGGGTTGCGCCCTCTGGCGCGATGCAAAACTTGCTTGCAGTTCATTGGCAAACCGGCTGGCAGCAGCCCGGAAGGTGTCAGGGACCGTCATCGTGCGTTTTCTCGCTGGGTTCAACTGCATAAGGCGCCGATCGCGCCGTACCTGCTTGGGCCGTGGCGGCGGCCGGCACCGACTGGCGCCTGGCCTATGCCGCCTGCCGCTGCGGCAGCTTCATGTCCACCACGATCTGCGACCAGGGCACGCTGACTTGCCCGTCGTCGTGGCGCTCGACCGCCATCCATTCGATCAACTGTGCGACATCGGAGTGCACGTTCTTGTAGTTTCGGCCCAGCTGGCGCGCCAGCGCGGCAATGGTCAGCGGGCCGGCCTCACGAAGCGCGGCGATCAACTCCCATCGTCTGGGCGTGAAGGTGCCCAGCAACTGGCCGACCTCACCGAAGCTGATACCGAAGTACGGCGCCACCGGGCGGCCATCCTGCAGCGCCTTCATGGTCTCGGCTGCACGCTCGGCAGCCTGTGCCAAGGTCTCGCCCACGCTGACGTGCAGCACTTGTAACGACGGTGCCGGCGCAAGGACTGCAGGCAATTTGCTGTTGCTGTTCATCGGAGGGCCTCCACATCTGCCAGAAAGTCGTTAATCAAGGTTGCCAGGTCACTGAAGGGGTAGGGCCGCTCCAGCGCACCGATGTGCTTGTGATCGCCCTTGCCACGGTCGTTGTCATAGCCCACCACGCGCTCACCCGCCTGGGCGAACACCAGGCGGTACTTGAACCCGTGCAACGAAGGCGGCGCTGGCTCGGGCACTGGCCAAACCACCACCTCGACTACGCCACCATGCAAAGCAGTGCGGGTGCGCAGCACCAAACGAGCATCGGACATGACGAAATGATGCCACTCATTTATGGTGCGTCAAGCCATATGGCGATGCCCCTCAACGCGCATCTCTGACCCAGGCAGCCCAGGCTGCCGCTTCGAGATCCGGCGCCGGCCCGGTGCTGCCGAAGACCTGGCATGCG
>JAYSYB010000105.1:0-6879 GCA_043716775.1 Rubrivivax sp. | reverse complement strand
CTGCAAGTGCCATTTCAGTTTCGCCTTCTTCAGTTGCCCGGACCCCTGCTTCGCACCGGCTCGTGTCGCCGGGGTCCTGGATGGGGGCGAAACGATGCGGCAGCGCTAGCGCTGGGTGGTCATCGTTTTGCCGGTGCGCTGGCCACTGACCGCGGCCACGACCGCATCACCCATCTCGCGCGTGCCGACCTTCGACGTGCCTTCACTCCAGATGTCTGGCGTGCGCAGACCGGCCGTAAGCACGGCCTTCACCGCTGACTCGATGCGGTCGGCAGCGGCAACTTGTTGGAGCGTGTAGCGCAGCATCATGGCAAGGGACAAGATTGTAGCCAGCGGATTGGCCACGCCCTTGCCCGCGATGTCTGGCGCGCTGCCGTGGCTGGGCTCGTACAGACCTTTGTTGGCCTTGTCGAGCGAGGCGCTCGGCAGCATGCCGATGCTGCCGGTGAGCATGGCGGCTTCGTCGCTCAGGATGTCGCCGAACATGTTGCCCGTCACCAGCACGTCGAAGGCCTTCGGCGCCTTCACCAGTTGCATGGCGGCGTTGTCGACGTACATGTGCTGCAGTTCCACGTCCGGGTAGCCGGCATGCACCTCGGTGACCACGTCCTTCCAGAACTGAAAGGTCTCCAGCACATTGGCCTTGTCCACACTTGTCACGCGCCCGCTGCGTTTGCGCGCGGCCTGGAAGGCCACATGGGCGATGCGTTCGATCTCGGGCCTGCTGTAGCGCATGGTGTCGAAGGCTTCTTCAGCACCGGGGAAGTGGCCGTCGGTGGCCATACGGCGGCCACGCGGCTGGCCGAAGTAGATGTCGCCGGTAAGCTCGCGGATGATCAGGATGTCCAGCCCCGCCACCAGTTCCGGCTTCAGCGACGAGGCATGCGTCAGCTGCTCATAACAGAGCGCCGGGCGCAGGTTGGCGAAGAGGCCCAGATGCTTGCGCAGCCCCAGGATGGCCTGCTCCGGGCGCAGCGGCCTATCGAGCTTGTCGTACTTCCAGTCGCCGACGGCGCCGAAGAGGATGGCGTCGGCGTCCTTGGCCAATTGCAGCGTTTTGTCGGGCAGCGGATGGCCATGCGCTTCATACGCTGCGCCACCGACGAGTGCGGTCTCGGTCTCGAAGGGCAGGTCCAGCACGTCCATCACGCGCACGGCTTCGGCAATGATTTCCACACCGATGCCGTCACCTGGCAGGATTGCGATCTTCATCAAATTGCTTTCAAAGTTGACGTTGTGCAAGCCACGGCAGGCGCGCCAGGCGTTCGGCCTCGAAGGCCTTGATCTTGTCCTGGTGCCGCAGCGTCAGGCCGATGTCGTCGAAGCCGTTGACCAGACAGTACTTGCGAAAAGGCTGCACTTCGAAAGGCAACTCGCTGCCATCGGCCTTGACCACCACTTGGCGCGGCAGGTCCACGGTCAGCTGATAGCCCGGGAAGGCGAAGACTTCGTCGAACAAGCGCGCTACCTGAGCTTCCGGCAGCACGATTGGCAGGATGCCGTTCTTGAAGCAATTGTTGAAGAAGATGTCGGCGTAGCTGGGCGCGATCAGCGCGCGGAATCCGTACTGCTGCAGCGCCCAGGGCGCATGTTCGCGGCTCGACCCGCAACCGAAATTGCTGCGGGCCAGCAGCACGCTGGCCGCTGTGTATCGCGGCTGGTTCAGCACAAAGTCAGGGTTCGGCTTGCGGCTGGCCGGGTCTTGACCAGGCTCGCCCGGGTCTGAATAGCGCCAGGCGTCAAAGAGGTTCTGACCGAAGCCCGAACGCGCAATCGACTTCAGAAACTGCTTCGGAATGATGGCGTCGGTATCGACGTTGTCGCGGTCCATCGGGGCGACGAGGCCCTTGTGCACGGTAAAGGCGTCCATGGTTTTCTTCTCTTTTCAAGACATGCGTCGCACATCGACAAAGTGGCCGTTTAGCGCGGCAGCAGCAGCCATCGCCGGGCTCACCAGGTGCGTGCGGCCACCGGCGCCCTGGCGGCCTTCAAAGTTGCGGTTGCTGGTGCTGGCGCAGCGTTCACCCGGTTCCAGCCGGTCGGCGTTCATGGCCAGGCACATGCTGCAGCCGGGTTCGCGCCACTCGAAGCCGGCGGCAGTAAAGATGGTGTGCAGGCCCTCGGCTTCCGCCTGCGCTTTCACCAGCCCCGAGCCGGGTACCACCAGCGCCAGCCTGACATTGCCGGCCACGCGTGTGCCGGCGCGCTTGACCACCGCAGCCGCCTCGCGCAGGTCTTCGATGCGGCTGTTGGTGCAGCTGCCGATGAAGACCTTGTCGATGCGGATGTCGGTGATGGCCTTGTTCGGCTGCAGGCCCATGTAGGCCAGCGCACGTTCGATGGCGCCGCGTTTGACGGCGTCCTTTTCCTTGTCGGGGTCGGGCACGCGGCCGTCCACCGGCAACACCATCTCGGGGCTCGTGCCCCAGGTGACCTGCGGCTGGATCAATGCAGCGTCGAGTTCCACCACCGCATCGAAGTGCGCGCCGGGGTCGCTTTGCAGCGTGCGCCAGTAGGCCACCGCGTGGTCCCACTCGACGCCCTTCGGTGCAAAGAGCCGGCCTTTGCCGCCGTTGTGGATGTAGGCGATAGTCTTTTCATCGACCGCCACCAGCCCCGCGCGGGCGCCGGCCTCGATGGCCATGTTGCACACCGTCATGCGGCCTTCCATACTCAGCGCGCGAATGGCCGAGCCGCCGAATTCGATGGTGTAGCCGGTACCGCCTGCGGTGCCGATTTTTCCGATGATCGCCAGCACGATGTCCTTGGCGGTAACGCCACGGCCTGCCATTCCACTCACTTTGACAAGCAGGTTCTTCGCCTTCTTCGCCAACAGCGTCTGCGTCGCCATCACGTGTTCGACTTCGCTCGTGCCGATGCCGTGCGCCAGCGCGCCAAAGGCGCCGTGGGTGCTGGTGTGCGAGTCACCACAGACCACCGTCATGCCCGGCAGCGTGGCGCCGTTCTCGGGCCCGATGACGTGCACGATGCCCTGGCGCTTGTCCAGAAATGGAAAGTAGGCCGCTGCGCCCGACTCCAAGATGTTGGCGTCCAGCGTCGTCACCTGCAACCGGCTGATGGGGTCGGTGATGCCGTCGTAGCCGTCTTCCCAGCCGGTGGTGGGGGTGTTGTGGTCGGCGGTGGCAACGATGCTGCTGACGCGCCACACCTTGCGCCCGGCAAGGCGCAGGCCTTCAAAGGCTTGCGGGCTGGTGACTTCGTGCACCAGGTGACGGTCGATGTAGAGCGTGGTGGTGCCGTCGTCTTCGGTGTGCACGACGTGTTCGTCCCACAGCTTGTCGTAGAGCGTTCTTGCGGTCATGGCGTAGCGCCTCCAGAAGCAGATTGTGCAGAAACAGATTCAGCGGCTGGGCACAGCGCGTCCACAAAACGCTGCACCACGGTGGGCAGTACGTGCTGCGTGCGCACCGCCAGCAGGTAATCGCGCTCGGCCCAAGGTTCATCCAGGCGCAGCACCTTGATGCGGAAGACCTGCGCAAAACGCTCGGCGGTGGCGGCTGGCATCACCGCCACCCCCAGACCCGCTTCAACCAGTTGCGCGATGGCATCAAAGCCGCGCACCTGCAGCCGCGCCTTCAGCGTCTTGCCCTGGCCTTCGGCCTCCGCGCGCATCAGTTCGTGCACTGCCGCGCCCTGGTGCAAGCCGACGATGTCGTGTTCCAGCAGCGCCTCGAATCGCACCTGCTTGCGCCGCGCCAGCGCATGTCGCACGGGCACAATGGCGGCCAGCGCGCCGTGGCGGTAGCGCCATGTCGTGAGGCGGTTGTCCAGTAATGGCGGCACGCAGATGCCGACATCGGCGCGGCCTTCGGCCACCGCGGCCTGGATCTCGGCACTGGTCAGGTCTTCCAGGCTGATGCGGATCTGCGGGTGGGATTGAGAAAACGCCGCCAGATCAGGCGGCAGGCATTCGCTGATGGCGCCGGCGTTGGCGACGATGCGCAAGTGGCCCTTGATGCCGCGCGAAAAGTCCACCACTTCGCTTTCCAGCGCGTGCAGGCTGGCCTGCAGGCCGCGAATATGGCGCACCAGCGCGCGGCCGGCTTCGGTGGGTTCAACGCCGCGCGCGCGGCGGTCGAACAGCGGCACGCCGAAACGCGATTCCAGGTCGCTCAAGCGCTTGCTGGCTGCCGCTAGCGCGAGGTGTTCGCGCTCGGCGCCGCGCGTGATGCTGCGGGTGTCGGCAATGGCAAGCACGAGGTTGAGCGTGGTGAGGTCGAAACGCATGGACGGGTCGGATGAAGGGCGCCACCCTGCAGAACGGGACCGGCCCTCACACTGATGAGCGTGGAGCCTGACCCAGGGTGCTGCAGGCCGGATATCCCGCAGCTGCAAGGGCAACGCTGGCGCAAGCTTAGCCTTCGCGCTGGCCGAGAGCTTGCATCGATTGTGAACCTAGGCTTCGCCGATTGCGAAGCCTGAGTCTTCAAGCTGCGACGGCGCGTGCTTCCAGTTTTGCCTCAAGCCCGCGTCCGGCCGCAGCGCCAGCGCCTGCGCCAGCGGGTCGAACCATGCCCGTTCCTGAACGCGGGTCTCGTCCACCACGGAACCGTTCAGCCCAAAGCCGCGACCACGTCGGCCGGCGCCTGCACCAGTTCGATCAGCACGCCTTCACCCCCCAGCGGAAATTCTTCGTTTCCCTTGGGGTGGATGAAGCAGATGTCGTGTCCAGCAGCGCCCTTGCGGATGCCACCGGCTGCAAAGCGCACGCCACTCTCAGTCATCCACTGCACCGCGGCGGGCAGGTCGTCCACCCACAGGCCGACGTGGTTCAGGGGCGTGGTGTGCACCGCAGGTTTCTTGTCGGGGTCCAGCGGCTGCATCAAGTCCACCTCCACGGCATGCGGGCCGTGGCCGATGCTGCAGATGTCTTCATCGACGTTTTCGCGTTCGCTGACAAAGGTGCTCTTCACGGTCAGGCCCAGCATGTCCACCCACAGCGCCTTCAGGCGCTGCTTGTCGGCGCCGCCAATCGCAACTTGCTGGATGCCCAGGACGCGAAAGCGCTTGGGGTTCATGATGCCCCCAGAACGCTGCGCAATGCCTCCTCGAGGGGGATCGAGCGCCTTCGCCGCGACCGTGCCGCGCTCATGACTCAACCCGTGCCCGGCGTCTTTGCTGCCAGGCCAGCAACTCGCCGACGATGCCCTTGCGGAAGGCCAGCACGCAGACCACGAAGATGGCGCCGATGATCACCGTCACCCAGGCGCCCACGCGGTCGGCCAGGAAGTTCTGCAGACCGATGATGGTGAAAGCGCCGACCACCGGCCCGGCAAAGGTGCCCATGCCGCCCAGCAACGTCATCAAGACGACTTCGCCCGACAGCGACCAGTGCACGTCGGACAGCGTGGCGAAGCCCAGCACGAGTGTCTTGAGCGCGCCGGCCAGGCCTGCGATGGCGGTGGACAGCACAAAGGCCAGCAGCTTGTAGCGGTCGACGTCATAACCCAGAGAAACGGCGCGCGGTTCGTTCTCGCGGATTGCCTTCAGCACCTGGCCGTAAGGGGAGTGCACGATGCGGATGATGGCCAGGAACACGGCCACGAACACCGCCACCACGACGTAGTAAAGCGTCAGGTCGTTGTCCAGCGGCAGCAGGCCGAAGAGCACGCCGCGAGGCACGCCTTGCAGGCCATCTTCGCCGCCCGTAAAAGGTGCTTGCAGGCAGACGAAATAGATCATCTGCGCCATCGCCAGCGTGACCATGGCGAAGTAGATGCCCTGGCGGCGGATGGCGATCAACCCCACCAGCAGACCCAGCGCACCGCCGATCACCAGCCCGGCCAGCAGGCCGAGCTCCACCGGCCAGCCGGCGCTGCGCAGCAACCAGCCAGCGCCGTAAGCCGCGCTTCCCATGAAGGCGGCGTGGCCGAAGGACAGCAGCCCGGTGTAGCCAAGCAGCAGGTTGAAGGAGCAGGCAAAGATGGCGAAACAAAGCGCCTTCATCACAAACACCGGGTACAGGCCGAGAAACGGTGCCAGCAGCAGCAGCACGAGCCCCGTGGCCCAGGCCAGCCGGGCCAGCCAAACCGAGGGGGCGCTTGCCGAACTCATCTCACTTCTCCTTGCCAAAGAGGCCGGCCGGCCGCAGCATCAGCACGATGGCCATGATGACGAAGACGACGATGTTCGACGCTTCCGGGTAGAACACTTTCGTCAGCCCTTCGACCAGGCCCAGCACCACGCCGGTGAGGATCGAACCCAGGATCGAGCCCATGCCACCGATCACCACCACCGCGAAGACGATGATGATCAGGTTGCTGCCCATCAGTGGCGTAATCTGTATCACCGGCGCAGCGAGCACCCCGGCAATGGCTGCCAGCGCGGCGCCACCGGCGTAGGTCAGCGTCACCATCAGCGGCACGTTGATGCCGAAAGCCTGCACCAGGGCCGGGTTCTCGGTGCCGGCACGCAAGGTGGCGCCCAGGCGGGTTTTCTCGATCAGGTACCAGGTCGTCAGGCAGATGGTCAGCGACGCAACCACCACCCAGGCCCGGTAGTTGGGCAGCACCATGAAACCAAGGTCGGTCGCGCCCTGCAACAAGTCCGGCACCGGGTATTGCTGGCCCGAGACGCCAAACTGGTCGCGAAACAAGCCTTCAAAAATCAGCGCCAAGCCAAAGGTCAGCAGCAGTCCGTACAGCGGATCGAGCTTGTAGAGGTGGCTCAGCAGGCCGCGCTCGATCACAACCCCGATCACCCCCACCACCAGCGGCGCCAGCAGCAACGCCACCCAGTAGCTCAGGCCGAATTTCTCCAGGCTCAGCCACGCCACGTAAGCGCCAATCATGTACAGCGCGCCGTGCGCGAAATTCACAATCCCCAGCAGGCCGAAGATCACGGCCAGGCCGAGACTCA
>JAYSYB010000104.1:0-6890 GCA_043716775.1 Rubrivivax sp. | reverse complement strand
AACCGCGTGCGGCTGCTCAACGCCGCGCAGGGCCTGCAGGCACTGGTAACGCAGATGTTCAGCAGCGCCGGCTGGAGCAGCCGCTGCCGTGTGCTGGCGCAGTTGCTGCCAGAACACACGCTGCGCCACGACTTCAACCTTTTCGTCGGTGCCATGGCGCCGCGCGTGCTGGAAGCCGGTAGCGAGCCCGCCGCGCTGCGCCGGGCGCTGGAAGACGCTTGGCTGCAGGACCGCGTGCAGCGGCGCTGGCAGCACTTGGTGCTGAGCATGGGTGAAGCGGCCACTGCCGACTTGCTGGACCGCGCGCTGCACACCGCAGGCGCTCAGCCAGCGCGCCTGCGCATCGTGCTCCACACGCGAGACCTGGCGACGGAAGGCTGGTCGATTCAACCCGAGGGCCACCTGCCAAGCGCCCTGCCCCCGCCACGCAGCCGCACAGCCCTGCGGCAGCGCGGCCTCAGCCCCGCTGCACGGCGGGCAGCCCGCCCAGGAACAGTTGCACCACCAGCGGCGCCAGCGTCGCATGCGTGAGCGCGCCGCCGTCGCGCAGCCAGGTGAAAGTCCAGTTGATGGTGCCGAAGAGCAGCATCGCCAGCGGTTTGTGCAGGCCGCGCAGGTCCGGGCGCAGCGCCGCGATGGCATCCGCAAAAGCGGCCACCACGCGCCGCTGTCCGGCCAGCACCGCGTCGCGGTCGGCGGTGGCCAGGAACTTCACGTCTTCGGTCAGTACACGGTGTTCGTTCCGGGCGTGGGCATAGACCTGCATGAAGCGCAGGATCAGTTCCTGCAACTGTGCTTGCGGCTGCAACTTCTGCGCGCGCACGTCCTCCACCAGCTGCTCCAGCCGCGCGACGTGGCCGCGGGTGATCTGTGCCAGCAACGCGTGTTTGTCGATGACGTAGTGGTACAGCGTGGCCTTGGACACACCGCAGGCCGCCGCCAGCTCGCTCATCGTGCTGGCGGTGTAGCCGCGGCTGGCGAAGAGTTGCGCCGCAGCCGCCAGCATCTGGTCGCGTTGCGGCTCAAAGCCGGCTGAGCGTGGGCGGGCCACTGCGGGTTTCAGCGCTCGTCGAAAGAGACAACGACCCGCTCGGTCAGCGGGTGGGATTGGCAGGTCAGCACAAAACCGGCTTCCAGTTCGGATTCTTCCAGAGCGAAATTTCGGTCCATGCGCACGCGGCCATGCAACAGCTTGGCGCGGCAGGTGGCGCAGACGCCGGACCGGCAGGAATACGGCACGTCCAGGCCGGCGCGCCCTGCTGCAGCCAGGATGCTGTCGTCGCTGGGCTGAAATGCCACATCCCGGCTGACGCCGTCGCGCACGATGGTGACGGTGGCCGTGGTGGCGTCGCCAGCCCGAGCCAGGTGCAGCGCTTGCAGCGCGTGCAGCGTGGCGTCTGCAGCGGTGAGCGGCACGCCGAAGCGTTCAACGTGGACGTGCGCTGGCGCCAAGCCTGCGGCCAGCAAGGCCGCCTCGACCTCTTCGTTCATGGCATGGGGGCCGCAGACGAAGGCCTCGTCGACGGGGCCGGCCAGGCGCAGCAGCGTGGTGATCTTGTCGGCATCCAGCCGCCCGGCGTTGAGCGGCGCGTCCACCCCTTCACGCGAGAACACCGGCTGCAGCACCAACTGCGCGAGATGGCTGTTCTTCAGGTCTTCAAGCTCTTCCTTGAACATCATCGTCGCCGCCGAGCGGTTGCCGTAGAGCAGCGTGCAACGTGCCTTGGCGTCGTTCATCAGCAGCGTCTTGACGATCGACAAGATCGGCGTGATGCCGCTGCCACCGGCCACTGCCAACAGGTGACGCGGCTGGCGCGCCAAGGCAGCGCCAAAGCGGCCTTGCGGTTGCATCACGTCCAGGCTGTCGCCAGCTTGCACACCATCGTGCAGCCACGTGGAGAAGGCCCCGCCCGGCACGCGCCGCACGCCCACGCGCAGCACATCACCTGCCGCCGCGCAGATCGAATACGACCGCCGCAAATCCTGGCCCGCTACATCGGCGCGCAGCGTCAGGTACTGGCCGGGCTCGAAGCGAAATCTGTCGGCCAGCGCCGGCGGCACATCAAAGCTGAGGGTGAGCGCATCGTCGCCCTCGGGCTGACGGTTGCGCACGCGCAGGGGGTAAAAGTGCAGGCCGCTCATAGTGGCTTGAAATACTCGAACGGTTCGCGGCAGTCCAGGCAGCGGTGCAGTGCCTTGCACGCGGTGGAACCGAAAGCTGACAGTCGTTCAGTCTGCGCACTGCCGCAGCGCGGGCAGGCCACATTGCGCGGGCGCAAGCGCACGGGCGACGCTTGGGCGCAAGCGGCGCCCGGAGGCGCAATGCCATAGACCAGCAAGCGTTGCCGGCCTTCGGCGCTGATCCAGTCGGTGGTCCAGGCCGGCGCCAGGCGCTGGCTGACGGTGACAGGCCCAAGGCCTGCTTGCTCCAGCGCGTCGCGCACGCTGGCGCTGATGACTTCGGTGGCCGGACAGCCGCTGTAAGTTGGCGTTAGCACGACATGCGTGCCCCCTGGTTCGCAGCTTACTTCGCGCACGATGCCCAGATCCACCACCGACAGCGCAGGCACTTCGGGGTCGGGCACACCGGCCAGCGCGGCCCAGGCCGCCGCGTTGCGGCGGGTGGCATCGACAGCCATCACCAGCGGCCCCCGGGATGCTGGCGCTGAAGGGATTGCATCTCGGCCAGGATGAAGCCCATGTGTTCGCTGTGGCGGCCGAGCGTGCCGCTGCTGATGAACGGTGTGGGCGCGGGCCAGGTCAGCTGTGCTTCGCTGAGCACGGCGTGGACTTCGGCGGTCCACACCGCCTGCAGGCTGTCCCGCGCCGGGCCAAGCCCGCTGGCCTCGGCGGCGCTGTCGATGCCGTCGCGATGGAAGAATTCGGCCGTGTACGGTGCGGCCCGCTCTACCGCAGCGCGCATGCGGCGCGCAGATTCCGCCGTGCCGTCGCCCAGGCGCACCACCCAGTCACCCGCATGCTGCTGGTGGTAGCGCGCTTCCTTGACGGCCTTGCCGGCGATTCCTGCAAGTTCACTGTCGGTGGACGTGGCCAGCTGCGTCCACAGCGCCTTGAGCCAGCTGGCAAGCAGGAAGTTGCGCAACACCGTGTCCGCAAAGTCGCCACCGGGTGCGTGGGCGCTGGAGCGGCGCATGGGCAGTTCCACGATCGTCAGGTTGAAGTATTCGCTCTCATCGCGCAAGAAGGCCAGCTGGTCTTCATCGAAGCCGTGCCCTTCTGCTCTGGCGGCATGCGCCAGCAACGCCCGCGCCTGGCCCAGCAAGTCCAGCGCCATGTTGGACAGCGCAATGTCTTCTTCCAGGACCGGGCCGTGACCGCACCATTCCACCAGGCGCTGGGCGTGGATGAGGCAGGTGTCGGCGATGCGCAGCAGGTACTGCAGCGCTGGCGTGAGGTTCAGGCGGATCGACTCCGCGGTGGCATTCATGATCCGGCGCGCCGACTACATGTGGTCCACGGCTTCGGGCAACACGTAGAAGCTGGGGTGGCGGTAGACCTTGTCGGCCATCGGGTCGAAGTACATGGCCTTGTCAGCAGGGTCGCTGGCAGTGATGTCGCTGCTCTTCACAACCCACAGGCTGGTGCCTTCCTGGCGCCGCGTGTAGACCTCGCGCGCCAGCTGGATGGCTAGTCTGGCGTCAGCCGCGTGCAGGCTGCCGCAGTGTTTGTGGTCCAGGCCGGCCTTGGCGCGGACGAAGACCTCCCACAGCGGCCATTCAGTTTTTGAGGTGGGTGTGTCGCTCATGCTGCTTGCTCCAGTGTTTGCTCGCGTTCGGCTTGTTTGGCCGCATGCGACAGCGCCGCGTCGCGCACCCAGGCGCCGTCGTCCCAGGCTTTCACGCGCGCTGCAAGTCGCTCTTTGTTGCACGGCCCGTGGCCGCCCACCACACGCCAGAACTCGTCCCAGTCGATGGGCCCGAAGTCATGGTGGCCGCGCGCTTCGTTCCACTGCAGCAGCGGGTCGGGCGGGGACACGCCCAGCACCTTGGCCTGGTCAACGGTCGCGTCAACAAACTTCTGCCGCAGGTCGTCATTGCTGATGCGCTTGATGCCCCAGCGGGCGCTTTGCGCGCTATGCGTGCTTTCGCCGTCGGGCGGGCCGAACATCATCAAGCTGGGCCACCACCAGCGGTTGACGGACTCCTGCACCATCGCGCGCTGGGCGTCGCTGCCCTCTTTCATCATCACCCGCAGCGCGTCGAATCCCTGGCGCTGGTGGAAGCTCTCTTCGCGGCAGATGCGCACCATCGCACGCGCATAGGGCGCGTAGCTGCAGCGCGTCAGCGGCACCTGGTTCATGATCGCCGCGCCGTCCACCAGCCAGCCGATCACGCCCATGTCGGCCCAGCTCAGCGTGGGGTAGTTGAAGATGCTGCTGTACTTGGCCTTGCCGCTGTGCAGCGCGTGCAGCATTTGGTCGCGGCTGGTGCCCAGCGTTTCTGCCGCTGCGTACAGGTACAGGCCGTGGCCGGCTTCGTCCTGGATCTTGGCCAGCAGGATCGTCTTGCGTTTCAGCGTGGGCGCGCGCGTGACCCAGTTGCCTTCAGGCAGCATGCCGACGATTTCAGAGTGCGCATGCTGGCTGATCTGCCGCACCAGCGTCTTGCGGTAGTGCTCGGGCATCCAGTCCTTGGCTTCGATGAACTGGCCTTCGTCGATGCGGGCTTCAAAGCGCGCTTCGAGCTGCGCTTCTTCGGCTGAACGCACAGCCTTGGGTTCTTCCTTGGGCGCGGTGTCCATGGCCTGGGTGTACATCGTCTGCTCCTGGTTCCTATTTGGGCCGTTGGTCCACCACGCGGCGGGCCTTGCCGACCAGCGTGCGTTCGATGGAATCGGGCGAACCCACATCGACGCGCGCGCTGACACCGATCAGCGTCTTGATGCGCTGCTGCAGCTCTTGCGCAATGCCGTCGCGCGACGCGTCGCGATGGGCGATCGACAGTTCGCAGCGCACAGTCACTTCATCCAGCAGCGCGTCGCGCGTCACCACCAGCTGGTACTGGCCGGACAACTGGCCTTGTTGCAGCACCAGTTCTTCGATCTGGGTGGGAAAGAGATTGACGCCGCGGATGATCAGCATGTCGTCGCTGCGGCCGACGATTCTGCCCATGCGGCGCATGCTGCGCGCGGTGGGCGGCAGCAACCGCGTGAGGTCGCGCGTGCGGTAGCGGATGACGGGCAACGCTTCCTTCGTCAGCGTGGTGAAGACGAGTTCGCCTTCACTGCCTTCGGGCAGCACGGCGCCGCTCACGGGGTCGATGATCTCCGGGTAGAAATGGTCTTCCCAGATCACTGGCCCGTCTTTCGATTCGATGCACTCGTTGGCAACGCCCGGGCCCATGACTTCGCTCAGGCCGTAGATGTCTACCGCGTCGATGTTGGCGCTGTCTTCGATGTCGCGCCGCATCGCTTCGGTCCAGGGTTCGGCACCGAAGATGCCGACGCTGACCGACATCGCGCGCGGGTCTTTGCCCTGGCGGCGAAACTCTTCGACGATGACCTGCATGTAGCTCGGCGTCACCATCAGGATGTCGGGCCTGAAGTCCTCGATCAGTTGCACCTGCTTTTCGGTCTGCCCGCCGCCCATCGGGATCACCGTGCAGCCCAGCCTTTCGGCGCCGTAGTGCGCGCCCAGGCCGCCGGTGAAGAGGCCATAGCCGTAGGCCACCTGCACGATGTCACCGGCGCGGCCGCCGCTGGCGCGGATGCTGCGGGCCACCAGGTCGGCCCAGCGGTCGATGTCGCCTTGCGTGTAGGCCACCACGGTCGGCTTGCCAGTCGTGCCGCTGCTGGCGTGGATGCGCACGACCTTTTCGCGCGGCACGGCGAACATGCCGAAGGGGTAGTTCGCGCGCAGGTCTGACTTGACGGTGAAGGGGAACTTCGCCAGGTCGGCCAGCGACTTGCAGTCCGACGGATGCACACGGGCCGCATCAAAAGCCTGCCGGTAGTGAGCGACGTTGTCGTAGGCGTGCTGCAGGCTCCACTGCAGGCGCTGCAACTGCAGCGCCTGCAACTCGTCGCGGCTGGCGGTTTCGATGGCTTCCAGGTCACCGGGGGCGGGCCTCTTCACGGGCATGGTGCGGCTTTCATGGCTGTTGGCCGATCGGCAAACCTTCGACCAGAGGTTTGCCCTTCATCGTGTACGAACGGCCTCGAAAGGCAGCCACCTGTTCGCCGCGCTGGTTGCGCACCGTCACGTCGTACACGCCGGTGCGGCCAGCCTTGTTGACTTCCTGCGCGGTGGCTGTCAGCACATCGCCCAGCCGGCCCGCCGCGACCAGGTTGACGTCGAAACCCGAAGCCACCGTCAGCTCGTTGCGGCTGTTGCAGGCAAAGGCAAAGGCGCTGTCCGCCAGCGTACTGATGAGGCCGCCATGGCAGATGTCGTGACCGTTGAGCATGTCGTCGCGCACCGTCATGCACAGCGTGGCGCCGCCGGGGCTGATGGCCAGCACCTGCATGCCCAGGGCCTTGGACGCGCGGTCGTTGCGCCACATTGCATCGCGCGCTGCTTCAGCAACCTGCTGCGGGTTCATGGCTCAGCGGTCCTTGAACACCGGCGCGCGCTTGGCAAAAAACGCCGCCACGCCTTCTGCAAAATCACCGGCGCGGCCCAGCTCGCGCTGCGTGATGGCTTCATGACTCAGCGCGTCGGCAAGGTCCATCGGCGCGGCGGCATCGATGAGCCGCCGTGTTTCAGCCAGCGCGCGGGTGGGCATGGCGGCCAGGCGTTGCGCCAGGGCGGCAGCACTGTCCATCAGCGCCGCGTCTTCCACGCACTTCCAGATCAAGCCCATGCGTTCGGCGTCTTCAGCCGGCAGCTTGTCGCCCGTCATCGCCAGGCCCAAAGCGCGGGCGCGGCCCAC
>JAYSYB010000103.1:0-6891 GCA_043716775.1 Rubrivivax sp. | reverse complement strand
CAATGCACACCGTGCTTTCTGACGGCGGGCGCAATGACACTGGCAGGAGCGTCCGTTGGCCAAGGCCGAGAACCATCTCATTGAATTGCTGCCCAAGGCAGACCGCGTTCGCCTCCAGGCCTGCTGCGAACCCGTGGACCTGGTGCTGGGCCAGGTGCTTTGCGACCGCAACGCCACCATCGAACACGTTTACTTCCCCGTCCACGGCTTCATTTCGCTGTTGACGGGTGTGGACCATCACGCCAGCCTGGAGGTGGGCATGGTGGGCCGCGAAGGCATGTTTGGCGCTGAGCTGGTGCTGGGCATGCTGCAGTCACCTTTGCGGGCGTTGGTGCAAGGGCCGGGTGCGGCCTGGCGCGTGGGCAGCGTGGCTTTCAAGCACGAACTGGCGCGCAGCAACGCGCTGCGTGAAGGCCTGCAGCGCTACCTGCGGGTGGTGCTGGCGCAGATGACATCGTCGGCGGCCTGCCTGCGCTTTCACCTGATCCAGCCGCGCCTGGCACGTTGGCTGCTGATGAGTGCAGACCGCGCGCACGGGCCGCAATTTCATGTCACCCATGAATTTCTCGCCGGCATGTTGGGCGTGCGGCGAGTGGGCATCACCATGGCCGCCGGCACGCTGCAGCAGGCTGGGTTCATCACCTATCGGCGCGGGGAAGTGACGGTGATCGACCGCCAGGGCCTGGAGGCTGCGGCTTGCTCGTGCTATGCCAGTGAAGGGCTCGCCTATCGGGCGGCTCTGGGCTGAAGACTGGCCGTCTGACGTCCGTTTTGCAGCTGTCAGACGCCCGTTTGGCGGCGTGTCGGTCGTGTCGGCCGTGTCGGCCGTTTTGGCGGTGCCTTCGACTCGTTTGAGCTCCGGGTGCGCTATCGAACAGACGTTGGCGGCGTGTCGTCGTACAAGAGTGCACCATGCCAACCACCATCACGGCCTTGAACCCTATTAGCGACAGGGATTTCACTGACGCCTCGCAATTGTCGGCGGGCGCGGCGCAAATGGCCAGTGGACCCACTGGATCCATTGGCGACTGGGATCTGCTCTTCAACGCCGTCACAGCCCGCCTGCGCGACATTGCGGGTGCGGTGGCCGCCCTACCGGGCTTGGCCGGTATGCCGCCGCAGGCCCGCAGCAAGGTGCTGGAATGCGCCGAAGCGCTGGACCAGCTGCATGCCACGATTTTGCAGCAGGCCATGCAACGCGCCGTGCCCGCCACGTGGCCCAGTGCACTGCACGACAGGCTGACCGCACTGCCCAACCGGGATCACTTTTGCGACGTGCTGGGCCGTGCGCTGATGAATGCCCAGCAGGCACGCCCGAACCAGCACCCGAACAAGCACCCAAGCCTGGCGCTGCTGTACCTGGACCTGGACGGCTTCATGCCCATCAACGACCAGCATGGCAATGCCGTCGGCGACGGCATGCTGCGCATCGTGGCCTCGCGGCTCGCCCGCGCCGTCCGCGCCGGCGACTGTGTAGGCCGCATGGGCGGCGCTGAATTTGCATGCCTGCTGGGCGGTATCGACGACCGCCAACAGTTGAGCCACCTAGCGTGCAAACTCTTCGACACCGTGTCGGCGCCACTGCAGATTGGCACGCTGCAGCTGACAGTTCGGCCAAGCATCGGCATCGCGATCTGCCCCACAGACGGTGGCACCGCCGAGGCGCTGCTCAAACGCGCCGACGCCGCGATGGTCCGCGCCAAGAACGCGCAGTCGGGCTACGCCTTCTTCGAGCGCCGCGCCGACCTGTCGGCTTAGTCGTCTAGCGCTGCAGGCGCCTGCGGCGTCGGACCGCCGAAGCACATGCACTGCAGACACTGGCGCGTCTGCCGGCCGCAGGGTGCGCGCGTGCGCAGGCAGGGTGTGGGCTGGGCATGGGCACTGTGCCGCCTTTACCGGAGACACCGCATGAACGCTCAATCCAGAACCTCCATTGCACTGGCCGCCTGCCTGATAGCCGCACCGGCGCTGGCGCAAGTCACTTTCTACGAACACGACAACTACCAGGGCCGCACCTTCGGCACCAAACGCGAGGTGCAAAACCTGACGAACCACGGCTTCATCGACGGCGCTTCCAGCATCGTCGTCACCAGCCGCAGCTGGGACATCTGCGAAGCGGCGCGGCAATGAACGGCTTTTTGAAGCCAACGTGACGATGGCCCGCGCCGTCGTGAGCACGCCGGAACGCCGCTGCTGGGTGGAACGTGAGAGGTGGGCCCGCGACCGCCGGCCGTGACCTGGCAACAGGTGCGGGCGTGCTGGGTGGCGGTGGCGGTGGCGGTGGCACTTACCCCACCCACGACGTCGAACGCTGCACCACCACGCCCAGCCAGAGCACGCCCGAGTGCTGGGACGTGAGCTACCGTTTCCGCGGCGTGGACCATCGGGTGCAGATGACCCATCCGCCGGGCGGCCCCATCACCGTCAACCGCCATGGAGAGCCGCGCGAATAGTCAGCGCGGCCCCGGGCAGGGCTCAACGAAAGACGTTGCCCTGCCAGCCGCAGCGAGTGTCGTTGCAGCGGTAGCGATGAATAGTCACCAGCAGGCTCAGCACCCTGCCCGACTGGCTCAATGGCACGCGCTTGGCTGAACTGCCACAGGCGGCACAGATCACGGGCCACCGCTCGGCATGGTGCGCGGCGTCGGACTGCAAGTGCGAAGCGTCGAGGGGCGGTTTGAGCATAGGCGGCAATCTAGACCGCAGCACCCCCCCGGTCTGTGCGATGCCGCACAAAGGGCCGACCGCATCAAGCTCACTGCGACCGCGTCAAGCTCCCTGCAGCAGCGCCACTTCAATGCGGCGACGCGCCACCCGCGTCTTGGGCATTTTGTGGTCCCACCACATGCGCACGTCCTCTTCCAGGCCGACGCCATGCATGTAGTTGTAGATCGCCTTCTTCAGCCCTACACCCAGCGCGTCGTGGTCCACACCCGTGGGGTCGATGAAACCGATGTCGTTGCGGGCGAAACCGCCGAAGTCGCCACCCGCCGGAAGCGGCTGCAGCGTGACACCGTAGTCTTGCGGCTGCAGCCCCACCGGCGAATGCACGGTGCAGGCAAAGCGGTGGAAAAAACCGCTCTGGATGCAGCCGGCTGCAAAGAGCTGGCGCACCAGTTCCAGCGAATCCACGGTGTCCTGCACCGTCTGCGTCGGAAAGCCGTACATCAGGTACGCATGCACCAGGATGCCAGCGTCGGCAAAGCCCTTGGTGACGCGCGCCACCTGGTCCACCGAGACGCCTTTTTTCATCAGCGTCAAGAGCCGATCTGAAGCGACTTCAAGCCCACCGCTGATGGCGATGCAGCCGCTGTCGGCCAGTTGCAGGCACAGATCGGGTGTGAATGTCTTCTCGAAGCGGATGTTGCCCCACCAGCTGATGGCGACGCCCCGCCGCTGCAATTCAAGCGCCAGCGCCTTCAAAGACTTTGGCGGTGCGGCTTCGTCCACCAAGTGAAAGCCGGTCTGCCCGGTTTCGGCCACGATGGCCTGGATGCGGTCCACCAGCGTGGTGGCGCTGGCGGCGTCGTAGCGGCTGATGTAGTCCAGGCTCACATCGCAAAAGCTGCACTTCTTCCAGTAGCAACCGTGGGCCACTGTCAGCTTGTTCCAGCGGCCGTCGCTCCACAGCCTGTGCATCGGGTTAAGCATGTCCAGCAGCGACAGGTACTTTGACAGCGGCAAGCCGTCCCAGGTGGGGGTGCCGACGTCGTCGAAGGCAATGTCGGGCTCGGCAAAATTGCGCAAGCGCACCGTGCCTTCTTCGCGCACGAAGGTGCGCACCAGGCGCTGCGCAGACCGCTTGCCCTGCAGGTGGTCCAGCAGCGCCAGCAGCGGCCTTTCGCCGGCGTCGAGCGTGACGAAGTCGAAGTGGTCGAAGACCCGGGGCTCGGCCAAGTCGCGCAATTCGGTGTTGACGAAACCACCGCCCAGGACGGTGACGATGCCGGGGTGAGCGGTCTTGATCGCCTTGATCGCCTGCGCGATGCGGAACGCGCCATACACCGCGCCCGGGAAGGGCACGCTGAGCAGCACCACGGTAGGCTGGTGCTTGGCAATAACGTCCATGGTGAGAGACTGCAGAAGCGCATCCACCAAGTTGTGCGGCGCGGCCAGTGCGGTGGCCAGCGGGTCAAAGCTGGCTTGGCTGGCGGCCAGGCTTTCGCCGTAGCGCACAAACTCGAATCGCGGGTCGACGGCGTCTTTCAGCACGTCGGCAATGTCGTTCAGGTAGAGCGTGGCCAAGTGGCGGGCGCGGTCTTGCACACCCAGCGCGCCAAAGGCCCAGGCCAGCGCGTCGGGGCCTTGGTCGCCCACCGCGCCTACCGTGTTGGCGTAAGCGTCCAGCGCCAGGAAGCGCGGGCCTTCGGGCAGGAAGGCGCGGCTGCCAATGCGGTGCGCAAGCGTGCTGTCACGGCCCTGCAGGAAGGCAATGGTGGGCGCAATGGTGGCCAGGTAGCGGCCGGCCTGGGCGTCAAACGCAGCGACCCTTTCGCTGCGCAGCGCCGCGCCCGTTTGGTGAATGTGGGCTTGCACGCTGCGCAGGCCCGGCACCGACAACAGCCGCAGGATCAACGCCAGCGCCAAGTCTTCCTGCACCGCGTGCATGCCGCGTGAACGCAGAAAACCGGTGAGGTACGCGGTGGACGGGTACGGCGTGTTGAGCTGCGTCATCGGCGGGATGACGGACAGCACACGGACTTCTGAAAGTGGCATCAGGGCGGGACGACGGGTTAGCACGGATTCTCCCCCAGGGCACCCTTTGCCGAGCCGGCCCCGTGCGTGTGCATGTCCGCGCCGGCGAACCCAGGCACTGGGCTAGGAATCGTGCACGACAACGCTAAGACAACGCCGACAGCCTTATCCCTCACCGGCCGACAGACGCCGGGTCGGCAACCGCAGACGCTGTGCGCACATGCCGCCCCTTGGCGGCTGGTTGACAAGGAGATCGTCATGCTGACCCACCAACCTACCGTGCAAGTCTTGAAATCAAAGTCAAAGTCGTTCCCGAAGACCCTGCTCCGTCTGTCCGCCATGGCGGCCATTGCGGGCTTGACCGCCACTGCGTCCATGTCCAGCCACGCCGTTGGCGGTGAATTGCTGGACATCGAACTGCCGTCGATGCGCACACCCATTGAAGCCGTTCAGACGCCCAACGCAGCAGCGGTTGCAGCGGCCGTGACCGGTACTGCGGACGTGAATAGCGAACCTCTGACACGCGACCGTGTGCGTGAATCGCTGGCGATGGCGCGGCTGGCCAATCTAGTCACGCCAGTCGGTGAGCTGGGCGACACGGCAGACGTGCTGCAAGCCCGCGAAGACTTCAATGCCTTGCAGGCCGAAGTGATGCAGGCCGAGTACCGCACCGCAGCGCTGCGCCTGCAGCGGGCGCAGATGGACGACCTGTTGGCCCAGGCAGCGGGCTACGCGCCGACAGCCGGCTCCGCAGGGGCACGCCAGGCAGCGCCGGCCGCAACCGAGCAAGCCGTTGAAGTCGTTGTCGTGTCTTCAGAAAAAATGTATGAACTGCTTCAGGAAGGCGGGCGTGCAGCGGACACAACGATGGGGCGGGAGCCGGCAGAGGCTCAATCCAGCCGCGCAGAACAGCCCGTGGTGCTGATGCTGGTGAACGAGAGCCCGCGAAACTAGAGACACACACGCGGAGAGGGGCTGATGCCCCGATTCCCGGACTGGGGGTGCCGCCGCTGCAGTCGGCCATAGGGGCGGTGCACTCGGTACGCTGCTGGACCGTGGCCCGGCCATGCACCTTGGTCACGCACCCGGCCATGCACCCAGTCACGCACCCGGTCGTGCCCTGACCTGGTGCAGTTGGCATGCCGATTGCGTCAGGCATCGCCATGCCAAGCCCTGATGAATTGCTTGCCGACACGCCGGGCACCACCCGCACTCGAGACGCCGCCAACTTGGCGCTGTTGCTGGAATCGACTGCGAGGGTATCTACGGCATCGACCGCGAAGGCCGCTGCACCTTTGTGAACCGCGCTACGGCGCAGATGTTGGGCTATGGCACCAACGCAGTGCTGGGGCAGAACATGCACCGGCGATCCAGGACGAGTTGCTGCGCATCTGCAGCCAGACGCGGCAGACCGTGTTCATGATCACCCACGACGTCGATGAAGCCATCCTGCTTGCCGACACCGTGATGCTGATGAGCAACGGCCCGAAGGTGCGCATCGCCGAGGTGGTGCGCAACCCGCTCCCGCGTTCACGGCAGCGCGCGACGCTGCACCACGAGCCGCTGTTCTATGCAGTGCGCAACCACCTGGTGGACTTTCTGGTCAGCCGGTCGAAGGACTTGTCGCATGGCAAGGCGCCCGAGAAATCGCCGGAGATCTGGCCCGGGGTCGAGCCCGAACCTGCCCATCCCACCTCACGCGCTGCTCTGCAGCGTGTGGTTTGAAAACCAAGAAGGAACAAAGATGATGAGTCGCCTGGAAGTTACCGAGAAGATCGTTGCGACGAAAGTTGCCAGAGGTATTAAGTGGTGCGACGTGGCGCAGCGCGTCGGGCTGAGCAAGGAATGGGTCACGGCGGCTTGCCTGGGGCAGATGACGCTGAATGCCGAGCAGGCCGGCGTCATCGCCGAGATCTTCGGCCTGAATGCGGAAGAGAAAAACTGGCTCATGGTGGTGCCGTACAAGGGCAGCTTGCCCACCGCCGTGCCGACCGATCCGCTCATCTACCGCTTCTATGAACTGGTGTCGGTGTACGGGACGACGTTCAAGGAACTCATCCATGAAGAGTTTGGCGACGGGATCATGTCGGCGATCGATTTCAAGATGGACATGCAGCGCGAGCCGGACCCGAAGGGCGACCGCGTGTCGATCGTGATGTCGGGCAAGTTCCTCGGCTACAAAACCTATTAACCATT
>JAYSYB010000102.1:0-20865 GCA_043716775.1 Rubrivivax sp. | reverse complement strand
CCATCAGTTGCGCGCTGGGCTGCCCCTACCAGGGCGAGGTCAGCGCCGCACACAAGATTGAACTGGTGCAGCGCCTGCAGGCCGCCGGCTGCAAAGAGATCGAAGTCACCAGTTTCGTCAGCCCCAAGTGGGTGCCGCAGATGGCCGACAACACGCAGGTCATGGCCGGCATCATGCGCTTGGCCGGCGTGCGTTATTCGGTGCTGACGCCCAACATGAAGGGGCTGGAAGCCGCGTTGCCGAGCCAGCCCGATGAAGTGGTGGTCTTCGGCGCCGCCAGTGAAGCCTTCAGCCAGCGCAACATCAACTGTTCCATCGCCGAGAGCATCGAGCGTTTTGCGCCCGTGGTGGCCGCTGCACACGCAGCCGGCTTGAAGGTGCGCGCGGCGGTGTCATGTGCACTGGGCTGCCCCTACCAGGGCGATGTATCGCCCGACGAGGTGGAGCGTGTGGTGCTGCTGATGAAGGGCATCGGTGTCGATCACTGCGGCATTGCCGACACCATCGGCGTCGGCACACCGCGGCGGGTGCAGGCGGTGATCGAACGGGCCTTGCGACACTACCCAACGGTCGAAGTGAGCGGCCATTTCCACGACACCTATGGTCAGGCACTCGCCAACATCTACGCCTGCATGGAGCTGGGCATTCACACTTTCGACACCAGCATCGCCGGCCTGGGCGGCTGCCCCTACGCCAAAGGCGCCACCGGAAACGTGGCCACTGAAGACGTGGTCTTCATGCTGCACGGCATGGGCATCGACACCGGCCTCGACCTGGACGCGCTGGTGGACGCCGGTGGCTTCATCAGCAGCGTGCTGGGCCGCGCGCCGGTGTCGCGGGTGGGCAGGGCGCTGCTGTCCAAGCGCGGGGCGGCGGTGAATGCAGATTGAATGTGCCATGACGAAACCCACCGCTCCCCCCCGCCGATCCCCCAGTGCGTCGCCGTGCATCAGCATCTGCCACATGGACAGCGAGACCGGCTGGTGTGCAGGCTGCTTGCGCACGCTGGACGAGATCGCTTGCTGGTCCTTGCTGGACGACACCGAGAAAGATGGCGTCTGCCTTGAGCTAAGCCGGCGCCGCGTGGCCTGGCGGCTGCTGCGCAAGGCCGAACCCAGCGCAGACGAAGGACTCAAGGGGCAGTCGGCATGAAGCGCCTGGTCTTCCACTTCGACGTGATTTCGCCCTTCGCCTACCTGGCCTTCGAGCAACTGCCGCAGGTGCTGCAGGGCTGCAGCTACGAAGTGGAGTACCGCCCCGTGCTCTTCGCCGCACTGCTGCAAGCCCATGCTCACAAGGGGCCGGCCGAGATCGAACCCAAGCGGCAGTGGACCTTCCGCCACGTCCACTGGCTGGCGCACCAGCACGGCGTGCCCATGCAGACGCCTGCCGTGCACCCCTTCAACCCCTTGCCGGTGTTGCGCCTGCTGGTGGCCGGCGCCGCCGGCGCTGAAAACGCCGCACCCAACCGGCGGGCGGTGGAGGCTGCCTTCCGCCACGTCTGGCTGGGCGGTGGTGACCCGGGTGATGCACAGCGTCTGCAGGCCCTGCGCGAACAAGTTCAACCCGACATCGACCCCGACGGCGACATCGCCAAACACCGCCTGCGCCACAATACCAGCCAGGCCCTTGCCGACGGTGTCTTCGGCGTGCCGACGATCAGCCTCGACGGCCGCCCCTTCTGGGGCCTGGACGCGCTGCCGATGGTGCGTGACGCGCTCTTGGGGGGCGACTGGTTCGACGGCCCCGGCTGGGACGCCGCCACCACGCCGCCGCCGGGCGTTGTCAGGGATCGTTGAAGCCGACGATGTCGGAAAGTAGAGGCACGCCGCACATCGCGTTGGCCGTCAACAAGCCCGACATCACGGCCGCTTCGACGCAGCCGGCGTTGACGCCGTTGTAAGTCCAGTCGCCGGTGACCCAGAGGTTGCTGAAGTCAGGCTGGTTGGCGTGCAGCCGGTGCTTCGTCGAGCCTGGCACTGACAGCACATAACGCTCTGAGGGGTCGATGTTGGCGCGCCAGAACTGCGAGTCGAAGCGGGCTGGGCCTGATGGGACTGCCGACGCGCCAAGCTGCGCGATGCTGCCGTCCACCAGCAAGCCCCAGTCGAAGCCGCGGCCGGGGGTTGCCGGGTCACCGGCGGCCGGCCACATGATGGTTGCGTTGTCCTGCAGCCAGCGCTGCATGCCGGCCTTCACTTCGGCTTCAGCGCGCGCTGGCGCCCCAGTGTCCGACAGCGGCGGGATGCCACCCGCCAGCGGGCCGCAGAAGTAGGTCAGGCTGCCCGGCACCACGCCTGTGGGCCAGCTTTCGCGTGGCAGCAGGTGCGTCATGTCGGCCCAGGTGTCCATCGGCTCGGGGTAGGTGTCGGTGACGGCACTGGCCATCGGCCAGCCCAGGGTTTGGATGTCCTTGCTGACCCAGATCTGCGCGGCCTGGGTGCGCACGGTTTCCACCTTGTCGGCCGTGCTGGCCCAGCGCGCGGATGCGGTCATCAGTTCAGCGGCAACGAAGGGGATGCTGCCGACGGCAATGCCGAAGACGATCTGGTCGAAGTCTGTGCCGGCCTCCAGCACCACCGGCTTTTCCTGTGCGCGCCACGGTGTCCAGAACGATTCGAGATTGACTCCCGCGTCGCGGATCGCAACGCCTTCCTCCAGCTGTTCATAGCGCGGCTCGCTGGGCCAGCAGGGCAGGCCCTTGACATCGCGGTAGGGGTCGTAACGCGCACCAGCCCCCCCTTTCAGCGTGGCTTGGCGGCCGAGGTGGATGCGAGCCACCTGGTGGCCCGTGGCGTCCAGTTCCAGCCGGTCCACGCGGTGAAAGAACTCAAAGCGCACGCCGCGCTTTTCCAGCACCTGGTGCAGCGGCGTGAAGATGGTGTCGCCCATGCCGGCCTGCATCTTCCAGAAGATGGCGCCCTTGTAGCTGACGCACATGCGGTAGATGAAGCGCAACGCCACGCCGGCGGCGCATTGCTGGTCGTCGGCATTGCCGTCGCGGTAGGCCAGCAGCAGGTCGTAGAAGGCCTTGGGCAGCGGCGAATCCACGCTGATGTCGGTGGCGCCGTGCAGGCGCAGGAAGGCGCGGAAGTCGATCTCGTCCAGCGCATCCAGCGCGTGCGCGCCCAGTCCTTGCGCACCTGCCAGCACACCGGCTACACAGCTCAAAGCGATGTCCGTGATGACGAACAGCCGCCGCGCTTCGGTATCGTGTTCGATGCGAGCTTCCAGGTGTGCCAGCAGCCTTTCGCGCACGCCGTGCATGCGGCGCGTGACAAGGTCCGCGTCGCTGTCCTTGCCGGCGCCGGCCTGCTGCACGACAGCCTTGTCACGCGCTTCGCGCAGCAGCAGTTCCGCCACCACGATGTCGGCCACGTCTTCGCCCAGGTGCAGCAGGTGCGCGGCTTCGGCTTCCAGCCATTGCAGCAGGCCGATGAAACCGGGCTTGCGCGGCGGGGGCGGTTCGGTGAAGAGGCTGCCCGCCAACAGCCGGTGCAGCGACTGCAGCGTTTCACTCACCATGTCCCACACGCTCGGGCTCTCGGCGCCCTGGCCGGGCGTGTCTTCGGTGGACGGAAATTCCAGCGGCCAGTTCAGCCACTGGCCGTTTACCTGCTCACCCAGGTTGATGAGGTTGTGGCGCTTGAACGCATCGTCCCAGTGGGCCAGCGGCGTGCCGGCCGGGCGGCCGAGTTCGGCATACACCGCGCGCATCATCGCAAAGGCGTTGTGGTACCAGCCCATCCAGATGTGCAGGCCGTGTTCTTCGATGCGGTCGTGCGGGCCGCGGCCGCTGGCGCCTTTGCCGCCCAGGCGCCAGCCCAGTTGATAGACGGTGATGGACTGATGGCGGCTGCGCCAGTCGGGCTGGTTGGTCAGCGCATAGGCCACGCTCAGCGCCGACGCGCCGCCGCCCAGGATGACGAGCTTCTTGGCGTCTGTCATGGCCAGTTCCTCAGCTGAAGATGCGCGCGATGCGGCGGCCGATGTCCAACTGCCCGTCCCATGGCATGCCGGAGTCGAAGCGCAGCTTGTCGTTCAAGCGCCAGGGCATCAGGAAGTCGGGCTCGTGCAGGTTCCACACATCGCACAGCCGGGCGTTGCTGCCGCTGGCGTCAATGATGGAATTGACGGCGCGGCGCGCGGCCTCATTGGCACCTTCCATCGTCGCCAGGTTGGTGTTGGTGCGCACGTAGTCGGACGCCAGGAAGAGGTTGGGAATGCGCGTGTGCGCGTTCGGCCGGCTGGCCCAGGTGTTGATGTAGTTCACCAGCAGCGGTTCGCTGTCGCGTTCTCTGATGGGGTTGGCGGGGTCGAGCACGGGCACGATGTCGGGGTCGATGAACCAGCGCGGCATGTCGTCCGCGTTCAGCACCGGCGGCTGCCCGGGTTGGTTCAATTCCTCGGTGATCTGGGCCCAGGTTTCAGTGGCGATCTGTTCGTGCGTGCACTGCATGGCGGTCTTGCCGTTCACTTTGGCCGAGCCCGGTGTGTTCCAGTCCGAGATGTCCACCGACAGGATGCCGCGCACGGTGCCGTCCCCCAACTGCGTGAAGTCGGTGCCTTTCCAGAATTGCGCCTGCGACACCGACGTCAGCGCCCACGCGCTGTCGGCGTACATGACGTGGCCGTGCACTACCGGCACGTCGGTCTTCAGGTAGTACTGAATGCCGTTCATCCACTGCACGCAGCCCTTGATGGTGTCAATGCCCTGCAGCGTGGGGTCGGCGGCCAGCATGTCGGGCGTTAGCTTTTTTGCCATCACTTCCAGCGGCACGGCGCACAGGTAGTAGTCGGCCTGGACTTCAAAATGGCGGCCGGCTTCGGACAGGTGGGCACTGCTGATCAGGCCCTTGACCATGTTCAGCCCTTCAAACTTCACGCCCATCGTGTACTGCACGCCCAAGCCGCGCAGGTAGGCCAGCCAGGGGTTGATCCAGACGTCGTTGGTGGGGCCGTTGAGCAACCGGTCAGAGCTGACGCCGGGCATTGCCACGTCCAGCATCAGCTGCACCAGGATGTCGCCGATGGTGCGCGTGCAGGCCAGGTTGGCCTTGGCCGCCACCAGCGCGCGCGTCGGGCCGCCGGCAAGGAATTTCTTGTAGGCGGGTGAACGGTGTTCGGCGTCCAGGTAGTCCCACCAGCCGAGCGATTCGTATTCGTCCAGGCGCCTTTCCTGGCAGCTGGTCAGAATCTGCCAAAGCCGCGCCGCGTAGAAGTCCACCTCGCCGGGCCAGAAGCCATAGCTGACACCGAAAGCGTCGTGCACGATCAGCTTCCACGATTCAAAGTCGGTGGGAAAGCGATCAACGCCGACGATGGGCGCGGCGCCGCTCTGCGCGTACTCGAAGCGTGTGGTGTCCACCAGGTTGTCGGCGACGCCATGGCGGTTGCCGGCGAAGGGAATGCGGCTCATCGTGTCGGGCAGGTGGCGGTAAAAGCGCGGAAAGAAGCGGAAGCCGTGTTCGCCCGGCAGGTCCTTGCGCCCATCCGTGCCGCTGCCGGGCACGAGCACGCTGCGCGCCTTGCCGCCGGGAATGCTGCGTTTCTCGAAGACCTGCACCTCAAAGCCACGTTCGATCAGTTCGTGCGCCGCCGACAAGCCGGCCACGCCACCGCCCAGGATCACCACTTTCTTGGCCATGGCCTAACTCCCGTGTGTGGCGGTTACCGTGCCTGTGGGCGCAGCTGTGGTCTGTCCTATCTGTCCCATCTGTCCCATCTGCGCCAGCGTGGTGCGTGCACGTTGCTCCCAGAGCCCAGCGCCCTGCGCCACCGCCAGGTCGATGGCGCGCTGCAATTCCTGGCGCACGGCCGCCATCGGTTCGCCCTGCGCCTGCATGATGAGCGCGCGCAGGCGGTGCAGTTCTGCCAGCGTCACGCGCTGTTCACTGCCAGCTTCGCGCAGCACTGCGGTGTCGATCTGCGTGCGCGCGTCGTCAAGCTGGCCCATCAGGTGGTGGGCATCGGCCGTCAAGCCGAAGAGGTAGGGCGCATAGAGTTCCGCCAGGCCACCGGCCGCAGTGGCGGCAGCGGCCTGCATGCGGGCCAGCGTCTCGGCACTGTGCAGGCCGCGCGCGATGTCGGCCGCGCCGCCAAAGCTGTCGCAACCCACCTGCCAGATCGGGAAGCCCTGTTCACGCGCCAATGCGCCACCGCGCCGGGCGGTGGCGCTGGCCGCAGCCGCGTCGCCACCCCACAGTTGCAGCAGCGCAAAGTAGGTCAGCACGTAGGCCGTGGTCTGGTCGTGCGCGGCTTCTTCAGCCAGTTGCAAGGCGATTGCCGCGTGTTGCGCCGACAGCGCCGCTTCGCCCATCAGCGCCAGCGTCTGCGCGAGGTAGATGTGCGCGGCAGCGCCAGGCTCCTGGCCGAAGATTTGCGCGTGCACGCGGTGCAGGGCGGGGTCGTACATCGCCAAGGAAGCCCGCAAGCTCGCGCACGCGGCGGTGAACTCGCCCTGGAAGTACATCGTGGTGCCCATCGCCAGCTGCACTTCGAGCTTCATGCCGTCGTCGCCGCTGTGTTCCACCAGGCGCCAGAGCTGTTCAGTCAGGTCGCGCGCAATTTTCAAGTCGGCGCGCACCACGTAGTAAGCCCACAGACCGAAGAGCACCGGCACGATCTGCGGCGTGTCACCTATTGCTCCGCAGATCTCGCGCGCCTGGCGGTAGGTGAGCTCCACGCCCGCGTCGGCATAACCCCGCGTGGCCATCAGCAGGGGGCCGAGTGTGATCAGCAAACCCAGTTCACCCTGCACCCGCTCGGGCGCCATCGGCAGCGTGCGCACCAGGTCCAGCGCGCGCTGCAAGTGGCTGCCCGCTTCGGCCTGGGCCGACCGCGTCAATGCCTTGTCAGCCGCCAACCGCCATTGCTGGATGGCGGCGGCCACCTGGCCGCCTTCGGTGCAATGGTGGGCTACCAGCTCAGGCTGCGCGGCGCACAGCGGTTCGAACCGTTCAGTCAGCGTGCGCGCGATCAGTGCGTGCATCTCGCGCCGGCTGGACCGCAGCAGCGAGCCGTAGGCGGCGTCCTGCAGCAGCGCGTGTTTGAAGGTGTAGTGGGCGACAGGGCCGGTGTCTTCAACACTGCTGCGTTTGGCCAGCACAAATTCTTCCCGCACCAGGCGCTGCAGCGCGCTGTCCAGCTCTTGCGCGGGCAAGTCCGACACCGCCTGCAGCAGTTCGGCGCTGAACTGTCGGCCCAGCGCTGCCGCCAGTTGTGCCGTTGCCTTGGCGGGGCCTAGGCGGTCCACCCGCGCGAGCAGGCTTTCTTGCACGGTGGCGGGGATGGCGTCGGCGGCCGTACCCGAGGCTGCCGCGTCGAGCATGACCTTGGTGATCTCTTCGAGGTACAGCGGGTTGCCGGCGGCGCGTTCCAGCACGCTCTTCAGCAGCGCTTCCGAGAGTGAGGTCGGCGGCGAACTGGGCAGTGAGTTCAACAACGCACGGCCCTGGCTGACGTTGGCCACGACCCGGCGCGCGGCTTCTTCAGGCAGGGCGTCAAGCACGATCTCCTGCACGTCGGCAGCGCTGCCGAAGGCACTGTTGAATTCTGGTCTGCAGGTCAGCGCCAGCATCAGCTGCGCAGAAGCGTCCGGTGCCGACAGCGCGGCCGCCAGTTCAGCCAGCCATTCAAGCGTGGACGGGTCGGCCCAGTGCAGGTCTTCGACCGCCAGCAGCAGCGGGCCTTTGCGCGCCTGTGCCAGCACCAATTGCACCAGCGTGTCGATGGTGCTGCGGCGTTGGCGTTGTGGCGTCAGCTGCACCGGTGCCATGCCGGCCGGCAGCGCCACGTCCAGCAGCGCGGCCAGCAAAGCGGTGCTGTTGGGGACCGCGCCGGGTTGAGCGTTCAGCCCAAGCGCCTGCAGGCCCGCCACCAGCGCTTGGGTGCGCTGCTCGGGGCTGTCCTGGCGGCGCAGGCCGAGACTTTTTTCCAGCAGCGTGATGACGGGGCCGAAAGCGCTGCCTTGCTGGTACGGCGAGCACTGCGCTTCGGCGTACTGGGCGGGGCCGTCGGGTGAGTCACCCTGCATCGCCTGCAGGCGCAGCGTGCGCAGCAGGCGCGACTTGCCAATGCCGGCCTCGCCCCGCAGCATCAGCGCGTGGCCGCGGCCCTGTTGCACCAAGACCCAACGCGACAGCAACAGGTCCACCGCCGAACCGCGGCCTACAAAGGGCAGCAGACCGTCTTCGCCGGCCGCCGCCAGGCGCGACTGCGCGTCGGTAGCGCCCAGCACGCGATACGCGGCCATGCGTTCGTCGCGGCCGCGAATGACCTGCTGCCCCAGCGGCTGGAGCTGGAAGTAGCCACGCACCAGCGTTTCGGTGGCGGCGCTGATGGCGATGGTGCCGGGCTCGGCCAGCGTCTGCATGCGCGCGGCCAGGTTGGGCGTCTCGCCGGTGGCCAGCGCGCTGTGCTCGGTGCCGCTGCCGATTTCACCGACCACGGCTGTGCCGCTGTGCACGCCAATGCGCAGCCGCACGTCAACCTGCTTTTCACGCCGCCACCAGTCGCACAGCGGTTGCAGGCCGGCCAGGATGTCCAGCGCCGCGTGCACCGCGCGCCGCGCGTCGTCTTCGTGCGCGGCGGGGTAGCCGAAGTACACGAGCACGCCGTCGCCAAGGTACTGCGCCACGTGGCCGTCCAGCCGCGCCACGGCCTTGGCGCAAAGCTCGTGGTAGGCGCGCAGCAGGTCGCGCATGTCTTCGGCGTCGAGCTGGGCCGACAGCGCCACTGAACCGACAAGGTCGCAAAAGACAACGGTCAGGCTGCGGCGTTCAGCGGGCGCTGCGCGCGTCGGCGCTGCGGCACCCATGCCCACGCCAGTGCCTGCCCAGGACTCGCTGCCACAGCCGCTGCAAAAGCGGTGGCCGACGAAGTTGCTGGCACCACACCCTTGGCAGTGCAGTTCTTGTTTGGTGCCGCAGGCGGGGCAAAAACGCGAGTCCTCAGCGATGTGGGTGCGGCAACGGATGCAGTTCACGTCTGTTCTCTTTGTGTTTGTCAGACGGCGTGTGGCCCTGCAGCAGGCTGCGGGTGATGGCCATGGGGGCACGCCTCTGGCAGGGAATGTAGCCCGCAGGCAGTGCCCGTGTCACTTGGTAGTGTCGCCAGCCTGCGCAAGGCCGGGCTCTGCGGTGAGAGTCAATCGTGTGCGCTGCGTTGTGCTTCCGACGATGTGGCGTGTCGCACAGACCCCGCAAGACTTGGTGGAGACACGCCATGGAATCGGGCCTCGCGTTGCGCATGGCCGCGCACTCGTCTTGTCAGCAGCTCAAAGCCCGGCGCTCCCGCTTCGGCGGGTGGCTCAGCATGGCCATCCGCTTCATCCGCTTCATCGGCATCTGGCCCTCTCGGTGGCTGCTGGCAGGGCGCGCGTGTGTCGGCAGGACGCAGCCCGTCGGCCCGCGCGGCCACTACACGGACGGCGCCCGACTAACCTGCCAGGCCAGCAGCAGCGCGGCTTCACGCTCGGGGGCCAGCCCCACGGCGTGCCTGGGTGGCGATGCGGTGGCGGCGGGCTCTGGCGTTGCGGCCATCACGGCGGTTGTCTCTGCCGCTGGATCTGCTGTTGTATCTGCTGTTGTATCTGCCGTTGTGTCTGCCGCATCCTGCAACCACCCAGCGGTGTCGGCCAGCGTGTTCACCAGCGGCCGGCACTGCAAGCCCGTCGCCAGCGCGCGCGCGATGTCGATGCCGTGCATGCCGGCCAGCGCCTGCGGCAGCCACACCGGCAGGTCGGACCAAGGTGCCACGCCCGCGTCGAGAAGGAATTTTTCCCCCACCCACGTGAGCTGCGCGGCCGGGTTCAGCGTGTCGCGCGCGGTCTGCAGCAGGCCTCCGATGGTGAGCGGCTGCGCTGGGCCGGTGAGGTTGAAGATACCCGTTGTGCCCTGTGTGGCCTGCAGCAGATGCCAGGCCGCCGCGTCGCGCGCGTCGATGAACTGCACCGGCGTGGCCGGGTCGCCCGGGGCCAGCACGCGGCCCCCGCGCAGCAGGCGTCGCACCCACCAGCTGAAGCGGCCGGTGGGGTCGTGCGGGCCCACAAGCAGGCCTGGGCGACTGACCAGGCAGCGGCCTGCAAAACCTTCAAGCGCGGCTTGCTCGCACAGCACCTTCAGGCCGCCGTAGGTGGCGCCAGTGACGGCCTCGGAGCTGGGGTCGGCCAGGGTTTGCAGCGCTGCGGTTTCGTTCACCCTGCCGCCGTCCGCAGCGCCCATGTCGGCATACACACTGATCGTGGAGACCAGCTGGTACTGCCCCACGCGGCCCGCCAGCCGCGCGGCCACGGCACGCACCTGCCGCGGCACATAGGCGCTGGTGTCGATGACGCTGTCCCATTCGCCGCCGTCCAGGGCGCTGAGGTCGCCATCGCGGTCGGCGATGCGGTGTTCTGCCTGGCCGAACAGGCCCGGTCCGCTGCGGCCGCGGTGCAGCAGCGTGACCGCGTGTCCTTGCGCCAGCGCCTGCTCCGTCAGGTGGCGGCCGAGGAAGCGGGTGCCGCCCAGGATCAGGATCTTCATGTACAGCGCTCGGTGTGTGGCAGCCGGTCTTGCGCCGCCAGGGCGCGCAGGCAGGCCAGGCACAGGCAGCCTGCGTAGCGTGCGCGCAAGTCGCTTTGCAGGGCTGCACTGAGCGTGACGGCCATGCAGGCACAAGGCGAAAGATCGGCCGCGCCGCAGGCAAAGCCGCTGCCGCAGCGCGGGCAGCGGTCGGGTGCGGCGGAGAAGGGCGTGCTCACAATTTACGTCACGGTTTACGTCACGCCGGTGACTGCACTGTCCTTGCTGATGTGGCTGCGGCAAGGACCGCAGAGATCCACCGCGTCAGCTCTTGCCGCCGGGTTTGCGGATGATGGTTTTCTGAAACCACGCGTCATGCATGCGGCTGAGAAAGTCGGGCTCGACGGGGTACCCCGACTTGTCCCCGATCACCGAATCACTGCCGCAGCGCGGGCACAGTGCGGTTCCCGCGCTGGCTGCGTCGGGGTTGTCGAAGTGGCTGACATCAAGGCCTGACCAGGCGACGATATCGACGGGCGCGAAGGTCTGCATGCAGTAGAAGCAACCGCAGACCCTGCTGGCTTCGATCTCGACCTGGTTGTTGGCGGCGTGCCGGGTTGCTGCGAGCAGATCAGACATGGTGGAGGGGGCCCGTCAAGAGGTGTTCGGCAAGCCTAAAGGAAATTCACGGCGCTGCGCTGCGCATCACGGCATAAACAGCGTCTTGTGCCTGTCGCGCAGCAGGTTCTTCTGCACCTTGCCCATCGCGTTGCGCGGCAGTTCAGCCACCACATCGACGAGCTTCGGAACCTTGAAGTTGGCAATCTGGCCCTTCAGCGCGGCGGCGATGTCGCCGCCCTGCAGCGTGGTGCCGGGCTTGGCCACCACCACCGCGACTACCGCTTCGCCAAAGTCGGGGTGCGGCACGCCGATGACGGCGCTCTCGGCCACACCGGGCATGTCGTTGATGAAGCCTTCAATCTCTGCCGGGTAGACGTTGTAGCCGCCGCTGATGATCAGGTCCTTGCTGCGGCCGACGATGGTGACGACGCCGTCGGTGCCCACCTTGCCGACATCGCCGGTCTTGAACCAGCCGTCGGTGGTGAATTCATCGGCGGTCTTTTCGGGCATCTTCCAGTAACCCTTGAAGATGTTGGGCCCGTTGACTTGAATGTGACCGACCTCGCCGGCAGGCAGCGGCAGGTCCTTGTCGCTGTGCACGCGCACGCCCACCCCTGGCAGCGCCAGGCCCACGGTGCCGCCTTTGCGCGCGCTTTCGGGCCGGTAGGGGTTGGACGTGAGCATCACGGTCTCGCTCATGCCATAACGTTCAAGAATGGTGTGCCCGCTGCGTTGATGAAAGTCGTTGAAGGTCTCGATCAGCAGCGGCGCCGACCCACTGACAAAAAGCCGCATGTGCGCGCACGCACCCATGTTGAAACTGGGCTCAGCCAGCAACCGCACGTACAGCGTGGGCACGCCCATGAAGACGGTGGCTTCCTGCATGCGCGCCACCGCCGCGCGCGGGTCGAAGCGCGAAAACCAGATCATCTTGGCGCCCGCAATCAGCGCGCCATGGCTGGCGACGAAGAGGCCGTGGACGTGGAAGATGGGCAGGGCGTGGATCAGCACGTCGGCGCCTTGTTCTTGCGTCTTCCAACCCCACACTTCTTTCAGCACGCGTGCGTTCGACAGCAGGTTGCTGTGCGTCAGCATCGCGCCTTTGCTGCGCCCCGTGGTGCCGCTGGTGTAGAGGATGGCGGCCAGGTCACCCGCTGCACAAACGGCCGGCGTGTGCTGGTCGCTGTGGAAGGCGGCGCGCGCCAGCAGGGTGCCGGTGCGGTCGTCATTGAGCGTGAAGACGTGTTTCGTGCCGGCCAGAAACGCGATTTTGCTGACCCAGCCGAAATTCTTGGCCGCGCACACCACCAGCGCCGGTTCTGCATTGCCGATGAAGTATTCGATCTCCGTTGCCTGGTAAGCCGTGTTCAGCGGCAGGAAGACATGGCCGGCGCGCAGCACGGCCAGGTACAGCATCAGCGCTTCGACGCTCTTTTCAACCTGCACCGCCACACGCGACTGCGGCGGCAGTTGCAACTGGTCGATCAGGTTGGCGAGCATGGCGGTGCCACGCTCAAGGTCGCGCCACGTGTAGAAGAGTGGCGTTGCGGTGTCGGCGGTCTCGATGGCCGTGGCGTCCAGCTCGGCCGGGAACGCAGCGCGCAGTGCGGCGTAAAGGTTGTCCTGCTGCATGCGCTCAGTCCAGCTTTGCGCCTGAGTTCTTCACCACTTCTGCCCAGCGCTTGATTTCGCTGCCGACGAAGCGGCCAAACTGCTCACCATAAAGGTTAGGTGTCTCGGTACCCAGGCCGTTCCAGATGCCTTTCAGGTCGTCGGCATTCAGCGCCTTGCGCATCTCGGCCTGCATCGCCGTGGTGATGGCGGCTGGCGTGCCCTTGGGCGCCCACAGGCCATACCAAGTGGCGACCTGGTAGGTGGGCAGGCCGGCTTCGGTGGTGGTGGGCACGTCGGGGAAGCCGGGGGCACGTTTGTCGCCGGCCACCGCGATGGCCCGCAGCCGCCCGCCCTTGATGTGGGTGGCGCTGGAACCCAGGCCGTCAAACATCAGGTCCACCTGGCCGGCAATCAGGTCTTGCAGCGCCGGGCCCGCGCCGCGGTAAGGGATGTGGGTGATGAAGGTCTTGGTCTGCAGCTTGAAGAGTTCACCCGCCAGGTGGTGCGACGTGCCGTTGCCGGCCGATCCGTAGTTGAGCTTGCCCGGGTTCTTGCGCAGCACGTCCAGCAGCTGCGGCAGCGTGCTGGCCTGCACCCGCTGCGGGTTGACGACGATGACCTGCGGCACGCTGGAGATCAGGCCGACGGGGATGTAGTCGGCCTCCAGCTGATAGTCCAGCTTTGGGTACATGCTGGGCGCGATGGCGTGGTGCACCGCGCCCATGAAGAAGGTGTAGCCGTCGGGCGCGGACTTGGCCGCCAGGCTGGCGCCCAGCGTGCCGCCCGCGCCGCCCTTGTTGTCGATGACGAACTGTTTGCCCAGGTTGCGCGTCATGGCCGCAAAGAGCGGGCGCGCGAAGGCGTCGGTGCCACCCCCGGGCGGGAACGGCACGATGACCGTCACCGGCCGCGTCGGCCAGGTGTTCTGCGCCTGCACCCACGGTGCGGCCAGCGAGCCTGCGATGGAAGCTGCGCTGCCAACCAGCGCCTGGCGTCGGGTGATATGGGTCATGTCTTGTCTCCAACGTTGTTGTTCATCTGGGGTCGATCAAACCAGGGCGCGCACGGCACGCGAATGTGCCACTTCGCCCTGGCGGAACTTGGCATGGCTGGCTTCAACCTTGGACAAGTCGTAGAGGTAGTTGACCATCATGCCGAAGGACTGCCGCAGCCCCTTGCCTGACATGTTGCCACGGGCGTTGAGGCGCTCCAGCCGGGCACCGTTGTCGAGGTGGAAACGTGCGACCGGGTCGCCGGCCGGGGTGGTCGACAGGCACAGCAGGTAGGCGCCGCACAGCAGCTGCAGCGCGGCGGCTTCATCGGCGTCCATCGCCTCGTGCACGGCAGCGCCTTGCAGGGCGCCCAGGTCGCCATTGCACAGCGTTCGCAGGCGGGCGCGCGCCGTGTCGAGGTCGGCCGCGCCGGTCTTGCGCAGCTGCGGTATCCCCGCAAAGTCGGGCTCCGACAGCAGCCAGGCGGCAAAGCCAGGTATCGGCGACAGCGTGCAGAAGGTGCGCAGCCTCGGCAGTTCACGCTGCAGTTGCTGCGCCACGGTCTTGATCAGGAAGTTTCCGAGGCTAACCCCGCGCAGGCCGGGTTCGCAGTTGCTGATGCTGTAGAAAGCGGCGACACGAAAGCGCTCTGGCGGCATTGGCGTGCTGAGCTTGTCGATGAGTGGGTTGATGGCAACCGGCATTTCGGGCAGCAGCGCCACTTCGACAAAGATCAACGGCTCGTCAGCCAGCTGAGGGTGGAAGAACGCGAAGCAGCGGCGGTCGGGCTGCAGGCGGCGCCGCAAGTCGTCCCAGCCGTCCACCGCGTGCACGGCTTCGTGGTGGATTATTTTCTCAAGCAGCTGCGCGGGTGAATTCCAGTCCACGCGCTTCATCTGCAGGAAGCCCGGGTTGAACCACGACGTCAGCAGGTGCAGCAAGTCGGCTTCGATCACTTCGAGATCGGGTCTTTCCTTAAGCCGTTTCAGCAGCGCTCGGCGCAGCCGCAGCACGGCGCGGGTGCCACCGGGCATGCGGTTCAAGCGGCGGAACAGTTCCTGCCGCGCGGGCTCGGTGGCGCGGGTCAGCGTCAGCAGCGTGGCTGCGTCGGGCATGGCCGCGTAGGCTTGCGCCAGCTTCAGAACCTGCTGCGGGTCGGGGCTCAAGTCGCTGGCCAGGTAGTCGAAAAACTCCTCCAGCTCTTCGTCGGCCAGGCTGTCCAGGCGCTCGATCAGGTCAGCCGTGATGGCCATGCCACCAAGCTCGCCCTTTTCACTGAGCAGACGCTTGCAGTCGGCCTTCATGCGGCGCACGGCGCGTGCGGTGCGCTGGCGCGCAGCGGCGTGGCGGATGTCATCGAGCATGGCGGCGTTCTTTCAGTGGGGGCGGTGTGGCAGTCCTGGGCGCGGCGGCTTTTGGTGCGGCCTTTTGTGCGGCCGTTGATGAGGCCGTTGATGACGCTGTGCGGGCCTGGCTGCGCCGCAGTTTTTTCAGCGCCACCAGCTGCGCCATCAGGTGGTCGTGCATGGCGCGTTCGGCGCGCGCCGCGTCGCGCTGCTCAAAGGCGTCGATGAGCACCCGGTGTTCGTTGATCGACGCCAGGATGCGCCCCGGCAGCGCCAGTTGGCGGCCGCGCATCAGGCGCAGGAAGCGGCGCAGGTCACTGGTGACGCGGTCGAGCCAGCGGTTGCTGCTGAGCTGCTGCACAAAGCTGTGGAAGCTGTGGTTGGCGCGGTAGTAGCCGTCGATGTCCTGCGCTGAGGCGTGGCGTTCGAGTTCGTCGTGCAGGTGGCGCAGCTGGTGCAGGTCTTCATCACTGGCCTTGCTGGCAGCTTCAAAGGCGCAGCGGCCTTCCAGCAGCGCCATCACCGGAAAGAGTGCGTCGGCGTCGTCCACGCTCAATTCAATGACACGGCAGCCGCGGTGCGGGACCAGGTCCACCAGGCCTTCTGCGGCCAGCACCTTGAGCGCTTCGCGCAGCGGCGTGCGGCTGACCTGCCAGGCATCGGCCAGCGCTTTTTCGTCGATGAATTCAGCGGGTGCCAGTTCACCGTCGAAGACCATCGCACGCAGCCGCGCGGCCACGCCGTCGTGCAAGGAGGTGCCGCGCAGGGGGATGGGATCAACCATGCCGCCCATCGTAACGCTGTAATTATGGAATAACAAGAGAATGAACGACGGCATGCGCGGCATGCGCGGCCTGCCTGGGCACGGCGAATTCACCCACCCTCGCCTGGTGCGGCGGCCGATGAGTGGCCGTCTGCAGCCGATCGCGCCCCTTGCCTGGGCCACCGCCCCGCCCGCAGGCTACAGTGACCCGGTGCCCCTTGTGAACGCCGCTCCCCCTCTTGACGCCACCCGTGTACTGACGCTGGCCGCGCAGAGCCTCTTTGACACCTTCGGCCGCACGGCGATGGGCACGATGGTGGTGGACCGCGAACACCGCATCGTCTGGATCGACGACGGCTACCGTCGCTTCCTGCCTGCGCTGGGTCATGCCGAAGACGACTTCATTGGCCGCCGCGTGGAAGAGGTGGTGCCCAACACGTTGATGGGGCAGGTCATCGACAGCGGCCAGGCCATCCTCGTCGATCTGCTCAGCAACCAGGCCGGCACCTTTCTGGTCACGCGGCTGCCACTGCGCAATGACGCCGGCGTGGTCATCGGCGCAGTAGGTTTCGTACTGCTGGACCACCCGGAAACGACGATGCTGCCGCTGATGCAGAAGTTCAGCCAGCTGCAGCAGGAACTGGACAGCACGCGCCACCAGCTGGCGCAGCAGATTGCCAAGCAGCAGGCGGCGCAGCGCCGGCCCAAGCACAGCATTGCCAGCTTCATTGGCACCAGCCCGGCAGCACTGGAGGTCAAGCGCCAGGCGCGCCGCGTGGCGCAGATCGACAGCACCGTGCTGCTGCTGGGCGAAACGGGCACCGGCAAGGAACTGCTGGCGCACGGCATCCACGGCGCGGGGCGGCGCGCGGCCAAGCCTTTTGTGGGCGTCAACATCGCGGCCGTGCCCGACACGCTGCTGGAAGCCGAATTCTTTGGCGTCGCGCCGGGTGCCTACACCGGCGCCGAACGCAAGGGCCGCGACGGCAAGTTCAAGGTCGCCGATGGCGGCACGCTGTTTCTGGACGAGATCGGCGACATGCCGCTGGCGCTGCAAGCCAAGCTGCTGCGCGTGCTGCAAGAACAGGAGATCGAACCGCTGGGCAGCAACCGCATCGAACGCATTGACGTGCGCATCATCGCCGCCACCAGCCGCGACCTGGCCGCGATGGTTGGGGGCGGCAGCTTCCGCGCAGACCTGTACTACCGCCTGAACGTGCTGCCGATCCGGCTGCCGCCGCTGCGCGAAAGACTGGCTGACCTGGAGGCGCTGGTGGAAGCGCAAAGCGAAGACATCGCGCGCCGCAGCGGTTTGCCGGCACGCAGTGTCTCGCCCGAAGCGCTGGCGCTGCTGGCGCGGCGTGGCTGGCCGGGCAACATCCGCGAACTGCGCAACACGCTGGAGCAGGCGGCGTTGATGACGGACGACCTGGTGCTGGAGGCGGGGCACTTCGATGGCAGTGCCTTGGTGCCGACGTCACAGCCCGCACCTCCAAGCGCCTGGGTCGACCGGGGATCGGTCGCGTCCCCTGCACCCGTGCCAGCGCTGGCTGCGACAGGCTTGCGTTCGCTGGGCGATCAGGTGGCCGAGGTGGAACGCCAGGCCATTGCCACAGCGTTGCGCGAAGCGCGCGGCAACCGAGCGCTGGCGGCCCGCCAGCTGGGCATGTCGCGTGCGGCGCTGTACGACCGCCTGGCGCGCTGGCCGGAGTTGTTGACTTCGGGTTGAGTCAACCCGGGCCCAGCGACTCTGGGCTTGGCGCCCACGACTTCCGGCACCATGCGCTCGACTTCGCTGATCACGAGGTCGCGCAATTGGCTCATCTTCTGCGCCGGCGTCAATGCGTCCCAGGGGGTGCGCTGAACCAGATTGCGCGCCCGCCACCGGTGTGATGATGTTGGCCCGCGTGACCGCCGTGCCCACCAGCTGCGAAGTGGCTACGTCGATGAGCGTGGCGCGGAAGTGCGTGAACGAAGCAAGATAACCCACGCCGACTACCTTGGCTTCAATCAGCCGCACCCGGCTGTGGTGGTCCACGCAGTAACCAAGCCCCTCGAGCTGGCCGGTGCTGTCGGTGACGTTCGGACATCGCAACAATCCAGTCTTGACTGAAATGCGGACGTTCTTTGCACGAAGATATGTCGGAAGTCCGACAGTTACATTCTTCGAATGCCCAGATATCAGTCATCTTGCGGCAGTTCTGAACCGGAATCAATTCAATTAAAGGGTTTGCACCAACATTGCGCATGAGGCACGGCGATTGCGATGCAGTGCTTAACTTTTGAGGAGATCCGCATGAACCGCCGACTGGTCCCGTTCACCCTGGCCGCCCTGGCCCTTGCCGTGCTGGCCGCCCCCGCGTGGGCGCAGGCGGGCAAGGACATCCGCATCGCTCTCATCGCCAGCAAGACCGGCCCGCTGGAGGCCTATGCCAAGCAGACCATCGTCGGCTTCAACATGGGCCTGGACTACGCCACGGGCGGCACGATGATGGTGGCGGGTCGCAAGCTCGTCGTGATTGAAAAGGACGACCAGGGCAAGCCCGACGTGGGCAAGGCCGCGCTGGCTGCCGCTTATGCCGACGACAAGGTGGACATCGCCGTCGGCCCCACCGCCAGCCCGGTGGGCCTGGCGATGCTGCCGGTGGCCGAGGAATACAAGAAGATCCTGCTGGTGGAGCCGGCCGTGGCCGACAGCATCACCGGCGACAAGTGGAACAAGTACATCTTCCGCACTGGCCGCAATTCGTCGCAAGACGCGGCTGCCAATGCCGCCGCGCTGGACCTGAGCGGCAATGTCGTGGCCACGCTGGCCAACGACAACGCCTTCGGCCGCGACGGCGTCAAGGCGGCCAAGGAATTCATGAAGAAGGCCAAGATCGTCCACGAGGAATACCTGCCCGTGGGCACCACCGACTTCACCGCCGGCCTGCAGCGCATCATCGACAAGCTGAAGGACCAGCCGGGCCGCAAGGTCATCTCGGTGGCCTGGGCGGGCTCCCCCACGCCGTTTTCCAAGATCGCCGATCTGGACCTGAAAAAGCGCTACGGCATCGAGCTGGCCACCGGCGGCAACATCCTGCCCGCGATGGTGGCCTTCAAGCAGTTCGAAGGCATGGAAGGCGCGCTGTACTACTACTTCGGCATCCCGAAGAACGCCGTCAACTCATGGCTCGTGGCCAACCACTACAGCAAGTACAAGGCGCCGCCCGACTTCTTTACCGCTGGCGGCATGAGCGCTGCGATTGCGGTGGTCGAGGCGCTGAAGAAGACCAAGGGCGACACCACCACCGACCGGCTCATCACCGCCATGGAAGGCATGAGCTTCGAAACGCCCAAGGGCAAGATGACCTTTCGCAAAGAAGACCACCAGGCGATGCAGGACATGTTCCATTTCCGCATCAAGAACGACCCGGCCTTCGCCTGGGGCGTGCCGGAGTTGGTGCGGGTGATCAAAGCCGAAGAGCTGGCCATTCCCATCCGCAACAAGCGCTGAAGAACGCGCAAAGGACTGCCGTGCTTGAAACGCGCGAGCTCACGGTCCGCTTCGGCGGACATGTGGCGGTGGACCACGTCTCGTGCCGCTTTGAAGCCGGCACGCTGACCGCCATCGTCGGGCCCAACGGCGCGGGCAAGACGACGTACTTCAACCTCATCTCGGGGCAGCTTGCCGCGAGCGAGGGCAGCGTCATGCTGAACGGCGAAGACATCACGACACTGCCAGCGCCGCTGCGGACTCGGCGTGGGCTGGGCAGGGCTTTTCAGCTGACACAGCTGTTCCCGCACTTGAGCGTGGTCGAAAACGTTCGGCTTGCAGTGCAGGCCCGTGAGCAAGGGCGCGCGAATGTGGGGCTTTGGGCGGGCCTGGACCTGCTGCGCGTCTGGCTCGACCGCAAAGAGTGGATCGCCGAAGCGCATTCGCTGCTGCAGCAGGTGCACCTGGCCGACAAGGCCGATGCCCCTGCGGCCAGCCTGCCGCATGGCGACCAGCGCAAGCTCGAAGTGGCGCTGCTGATCGCACTCGACCCCAAGGTCTACATGTTCGACGAACCCACCGCCGGCATGAGCGTCGATGAGGTGCCGGTGCTGCTGGATTTGATCCGCGCACTGAAGAGCCGCAAGGACATCGTGATCCTGCTCGTCGAACACAAGATGGCCGTGGTGCGCGAACTGGCGGACCGCATCATCGTGCTGCACAACGGGCAATTGGTGGCGGATGGTGAACCGGCTGCGGTGATCGCTTTGCCAGTCGTGCAACAAGCCTATCTGGGCCTGACAGCCGAGGAGCCGGCGTGACCGCGTTGCTGGCGTTGCAAGGCGTGCACACGCACATCGGGGCGTACCACATCCTGCACGGCGTGGACCTGGCCGTGCCCGAAGGCGAAGTGACGATGCTGCTGGGCCGCAATGGCGCCGGCAAGACGACCACGCTGCGCACGATCATGGGCTTGTGGGCTGCATCGCAAGGCACGGTGGCCTTCAAGGGCCAGGCCATCCAGGGCCAGCCCACTGCGGCAATAGCGCAACTCGGCGTCGCCTACGTGCCCGAGAGCATGGGCATCTTCAGCGACCTGACGGTGCAGGACAACATGGTGCTGGCGGCACGCGCCGCGCGCCACGCGGGTGAACTGGATGCGGCGCGGCTGCAGTGGGTCTTCGGTCTGTTCCCGGCGCTGCAGAAGTTCTGGCTTTACCCCGCCGGCAAGCTCAGCGGCGGCCAGAAGCAGATGCTGGCAGTGGCGCGCGCCATCATCGAACCGCGCGCGCTGCTGCTCTTCGACGAGCCCAGCAAGGGCCTGGCACCGTCAATCATCCAGAACCTCATTGCAGCGCTGCGCGAACTGAAGAAGCAGCGCACCACGATCCTGCTGGTCGAGCAGAACTTCGCGGTTGCCAAAGCGCTGGGCGACCGCGTGGCGGTGATGGACAACGGCCGTGTCGTGCACAGTGGTGCGATGGCCGAGTTGGCTGGCGACGAAGGCTTGCAGCAGCGGCTGTTGGGCTTGTCACTGGCGGTGCACGCA
>JAYSYB010000101.1:0-2237 GCA_043716775.1 Rubrivivax sp. | reverse complement strand
TGAGCCGCATGACACCGCGCAGCACGACATCCATGTGGCCGCCTGGCTGCGCACGGGAGACCCCGTTATGAAGAGGACGCCATGAGCTTTCTGGACCGCATCAAGGGCGCAGGCCGCAACAAGCCAGAGGCAGACATGCCGTTGCGCACGTCCCCGTTCGACGACCGGTCGTCGCAGAACCCCAGCGAAGCTACCGTGCGTCTGGGCCAGAGCACGCTGTCGCCTGGCAGCCGCGAAGGCGCGGATTCTTCCATCATCACCGAAGCCGCGCCTTCAGAACTGGCGCAGGAATTCAGCGAAACGCGACTGCCTGGCGCCGACAACGACGCTGACAGCGACGGCTTCAACAGCGGCCTGCCGATCATCGGCGCGTGGCCGCTGGCGCGCCAGCAGCGAGCGCTGGTGATCCTCTTTGCAGTCGGCCTGGTCGGCCTCTTGCTGGCGGCCTTGCTGGTGCTCACGTCCAGCAGTCGCAGCGCCACGCAGGTGGGCGCGGTGGGGCAGGCGACCACGCAGTCCCAGCGGCTTGCCAAGTCGGTGTCGCAGGCCCTGGTGGGCAGCGCGGCGGCGTTCCCGGAAGTAAAGGAAAGCATCGACGTGCTGACGCGCAACGTGCGCAGCTTGAGCACCGGCGACGGCGACGTGCCCGCAGCGCCGGGCGACCTGCAAGAACAGATCACGGCGCTGTTGCCGTTGGTGGACCGCGCCGAGAAGAACGCCGGCATCGTGCTGGCGCAGCAGAAGACGTTGACGCAGGTGGGCCAGGCCCTGCGCGCCATCAACCGCCAGAGTGCGGACCTGCTGGAAACGGCGGAGACGGTGTCGTCGCTCAAGCTGCAGGGCGGTGCTTCGGCGTCAGAGCTGTCGGCCGTGGGCCAGCTTGTGATGTTGACGCAGCGCATCGGCAAGAGTGCGAATGAGTTCCTGACCACCGAAGGCGTCAGTGCCGAAGCCGTGTTCCTGCTAGGCAAGGACTTGAATTCCTTCAAGGAAATTGCGCAAGGCGTGATCAACGGCAATGCCGATTTGCGCCTGCCCGGCACGCGCGACCCGCAGGTGCGCGAGAAATTGCAGCAGTTGCTGGCGCAGTACGAACAGACGCGCACTGAGGCCAGCGCGATCCTCGGCAATCTGCAAGGCCTGGTGGCGGCGCGCGAAGCGCAAACCTCCATCGTGGCCGATTCCGAACCGCTGCGCAAAGGACTGGATGGTTTGCAGGTGGGGCTGGCAGGTGGCAGCGGTTTCAGTGGCCTGCGGCTGGTGTTGGGCCTGCTGTCCGTGCTGATGCTCGCAGCTGGTGCCTTCGGCTTGCTGCGCCTTTTCGTGATCGACCAGACATCGCGCATGCAGTCTGCCGACGTGCAGCGCCTGGAAGCCGAACGCCAGGAACAGGAAGCCAAGCGCGTCAACGACGCCAACCAGGCGGCCATTCTGCGCTTGATGAACGAGCTGCAAACGGTGGCTGAAGGTGACCTGACGCAGCAGGCTACGGTGACCGAAGACATCACCGGCGCCATTGCCGATTCGGTGAACTACACGGTCGAAGAACTGCGCTCGCTGGTGGAGCAGGTGCAGAACACGGTGGGCCGCGTGACTGACACCACGTCGCAGGTAGAAAACACCTCGACGGAACTGCTGGCTGCATCGACCGAACAGCTGCGCGAAATCCGCAACACTGGCGACGAAGTGCTGCAGATGGCCGGTCGCATCAATGACGTGTCGGCACAGGCGCAAGAAACCGCCAGCGTGGCGCGCCAGTCGCTGCAGGCTTCCGAAACCGGTTTGGCGGCGGTGCAAAACGCCATCGGCGGCATGAACTCCATTCGCGACCAGATCCAGGAAACGTCCAAGCGCATCAAGCGGCTGGGTGAATCGTCGCAAGAAATTGGTGAAATCACCGAGCTGATTTCGGACATCACCGAGCAAACCAACGTGCTGGCGCTGAACGCCGCCATCCAGGCCGCGTCGGCGGGTGAAGCGGGACGAGGCTTCTCGGTCGTCGCGGAAGAAGTGCAGCGGCTGGCCGAGCGCTCGGCCGATGCAACCCGCCAGATCGCCGCGCTGGTGAAGGCCATCCAGGCCGACACCCAAGATGCGGTGGCCGCCATGGAACGGTCGACCCAGGGCGTGGTGGCCGGGGCGGCTTTGTCAGACGGCGCTGGCACGGCATTGACCGAAATTGACCATGTCTCGCGCCGTCTGGCGGAGCTGATCGAACAAATTTCGCAGGCCACCTC
>JAYSYB010000011.1:0-8000 GCA_043716775.1 Rubrivivax sp. | reverse complement strand
ACCCAAGCGCTGCCATCGCCCAGCGGTGCCAGATCCAAGGCGCGCGCCTGCTGGCCGGCGGGCGCCACCGCCGACCGGCCCTGCTGCGCAAAGTGGGTGTCGGGCTGTCCCTGCGGGGTGAAGCGCAACACCACGGCGCTTGCGCCTTGTGGCCCGACGCTGGCGCCGGCCACCCAGGCGCGGCCGAGCGCGTCGCTGCGCAGCGACGCCGGGCCTTCGTTGTCGGCACCCAGGCTGAAGAGTTGCGCGCCTGCGCTTCCAAACTGCGCATCGGCTTCGCCACTGGGGTAGCGCCGTTCCAGTACGTAGCCGTCGCGGATGCGGGTGCTGTCTTGCACGATGCGCAAAACGCGGCCATCGGGTTGCGTGGCCTCCCAGGGCCCAGCCTCTGCAGGGGTGACCAATGCCAGCGTGATGACCAGCGTGATGACCAGCGTGGTTGCCATCGTCAATGCCTTCAACATCCGTGGTGCTTGGCAGTTAAAAGTAGGCATTCGCGCATTGTGGGCGGCCCCACCCCGATGCGGCATCATCCGCGCATGTCGGCCCCCGACCTGTCTGTGCTTGTGCTGTCTGCCGATGCCGCAGAGACACCAGCGTGGGCCGCCGAACTCGCCGCTGCCGGGCTGCATGTCACCTGCGCCGTAGAAATGGCCCAGTCCCAGGCCCAGGCCCAGCCCCAGGCCCAGGCCCAGGCGCAAGCGCAAGCGCAAGCGCACGATGCGGTGCTGCTGACGGCCCCCACGCGCGACGCACTCCTGCGGTTGCTCGCGATGCCAGGCCTGGCCCAGGCCGCGTTCGACAGCGCCGTGGTGGTGCTGGCCAGCGTGGCCGACGCCGATGCGGAAACCGCGCTGCTGCAGCGCGGCGTGGAGGCCATCGTTGCGCCGTCTGACACTGCCACGCTGCTGCGCACCCTGCAGCATGCGGTGCAGAGGAAGCGCATCGAGCGCGCCGCCCGCACCGCCTATGCCACCGACCTGGCCACTGGTTTGCCGCACCAGGCGCAACTGGTGGAACACATGACGCAGCTGCTGGCGCTGCGTGAACGCGAACCAGCGCCCATGGTGCTGCTGGTGCTGCGCGTCGATGGCTTCGCGCAGACCGCCGCGCGGCTGGGCACGGAAGCCGGCAACGTGCTTCGCCGCAAGGTGGCGGTGCGGCTGCGCAGCGGCCTGCGCGCCAGCGACGTGGTGGCGGCCATCGGGCCCGACGCTTTCGGTGTGTTGCTGGGCCGGCTGGAAGCCAAGGGTGACGGTGAGCGGGTGGCCGCCAAGCTCATGCGCGCCTTGCAGGAGCCGATTTCCGTGGCGGGCCAACCTTGCAGCGTGGCGGCGGCGGTGGGCCTGGCGCTGTACCCGGAACATGGCAAGAACGCTGAATCGCTGCTCAAGCGCGCCAGTGCGCAGGCGGGGTCGGTGGCGACACTGGGGGTGTCGGGCTATGGCTCTGCCGTGCACCGTGTGGGTGGCGCGGCGGCCAACGACGACGACGGGGGCTGAGGCCCCGCTGGGGCTGTCAGCCTGTGCGCCAAACGGCGAGCAGCGCGTCCGGCACGTCGATGCCCTCAGCCAGCGCCTTCAGCCGCAGCGCTTCGCGCCGCGCACCCGGCAGCCGCACGCCTTCGTCCTTCAGCATCTCGGCCACCAGCACCTCGATGCGGTCCAGGAAGTGTTCACGCCCCGCCAGCGCGCCGGGGTCGATGACGATGAAAGCCTGACCGATGCCCGGGCGGTTGCCTTCATCCTCAAAGAAGCTCGACGCTTCAAAGCCGAACTGCGCACCGATGACTGCCGTGACCAGCAGCTCCACCACCAGCGCCAGCATCGCGCCCTTGGGTGACGTGGCCGCGCCCAGCGGCAACATCGATCCGGCCAGGCCCGCCTTGGCGTCCGTCGTCGGTTGACCGTCGGCGTCCAGCGCCCAGCCTGCAGGAATGGCGCGGCCTTCTTTGGCAGCCACCATCAGCTTGCCGCGCGCCACTTCGCTCAGGCTCAGGTCGATCATCAGCGGCGCAGCGCCGCGGCGCGGGAAGATGGCCGCCACTGGGTTGGTGCCGAAGATGGGATGCTTGCCGCCAGCCGCGGGCATCGCAGCAGGTGAGTTGGCGAACCCGATGGCGACCATGCCGGCTTGTGCAGCCGCCCGCAGGTGGTCCACCACCACGCCGCAGTGGTGGCTGCGGACGACGCCGACAATGGCCACACCGTGCGCCTGCGCGGCTGCCACGGCTTCCCGCACCGCCAATTCACAGGCCGGGAAAGCCAGGCCTTCTTGGGCGTCGATGACGAGTGCAGCGCCTTTGCGCTTCAGCACCTGAGGCGCCGCGCTGCCGTTGGCGCGGCCATTGCAAAGGTGGGTGCTGTACTGGCCGACGCGGCTCAGGCCGTGCGAGCCCAGGCCCTGGGATTCGGCCAGCACCAGCGCACGCGCCGTGCAGTCGGCCATGGCCACGCTGGCGCCGGCGCGTTGCAGCTGCTGCGACACCAGCGCCTGCAATTCGGGAATGGGCAACTTCATCGCAAAGCCTCATGCACCCTGTCGGCAATGAGGAAGCTCACCCGTTCGTTGCTCTCGGTCGACACACCGGCGATGTGCGGCGTTAGCACGAGATTGTGGCAGCCGTCGAAGTGCGGTGCGGCGGGCAGGGGTTCGCTGCCGAAGACATCGATCGCAGCGCCGCCCAGGTGGCCGCTTTTCAGCGCTGCGGCCAGTGCCACTTCGTCCACGATGCCACCGCGCGCGGTGTTGATCAGCACCGCACCGCGCTTCATCTGCGACAGCCGATCGGCGCCCAAGAGCCCGCGGGTGCCGTCCACCAGCGGCACGTGCAGGCTGAGCACGTCAGACAGGGCCATGAGCTCATCCAGGCCGACGCCGCGCACGCCGCATTCACTGAAAGCCGGGTGGTCCGCCGCCATCAGCGCATCGTGTGCCAGCACCTGCATGCCCAGCCCGCGCGCCAATCGTGCCGTCAACTGGCCGATGGCGCCAAAGCCCAGCAAGCCCATCGTCTTGCCGGCAATCTCGCGGCCGTTCGACAGCTGCGCACGCGGCCAGCCGCCCTGTGCCACCGCAGCACTGGACTGGTAGGCGCCACGCAGCAACATCAGCGCCGCAGTCACCACGTACTCCGCCACGCTCAGCGCGTTGGCGCCGGTGGCGGGGATGACCTGCATGCCCCGCGCTTCGCAGGCCAGCACATCGATGTTGTCCAGCCCCACGCCCAGGCGGCCCACCACCGTGCAGCGAGCCAGCGCGGCCAGCAGCGCGCCGCGCACTTGCGTGCGGTTGCGCACCACCAGCGCGTTGGCGGTGGCCGCCTCTTTCAGCAGGCGCGGTGCGTCGTCCAGCAGCGCGGGGTCGTACAGCACGTCGTGCGCCGCCTGCAGCTGCGCCACGGCGCGCTCGTCCATGAATTCGGTGATGACGATGCGGGCCATAGGCTGGGCTCCTTCAAGCGCTTTCTTCAAGCAGATTCGTACAAGCGCGTCATCACGAATTCACGGTGCCCCAGCGCCTCGGCCGCCGTCAGACGCCCGTTGGCGGTGCGCAGCATGTTGTCCAGCAGCTGGTCGCCGGCCTGGTCGAGCGTGATCTGGCGCTGCAGCAGCCCCGAGGTGTCAACGTCAACGTGTTCGCTCATCAACCGAACGGTGCGCGGGTTGGCGCAGATCTTGATGACCGGCAGGATCGGGTTGCCGATGACGTTGCCCTGGCCCGTGGGGAAAAAATGCACGACATAACCACTGGCGGCGCACAGCGTCACCATCTCGGCCGCCGCGCTGGAACTGTCCATGAACCACAGGCCCGGGTGCGTGGGCATTTCTGCCTTGTCGATGACCCCATCGACCGTGCACTTCTTGCCGATCTTCTGGATGTTGCCGAGCGCTTTTTCTTCAATCGTCGTCAGACCGCCCGCAATATTGCCCTTGGTGGGCTGGCTGTCGGACAGGTCGCTGGTCTTGTGGAGGTTGATCACGTCCTGGTAGCGGTTGAACATGAACATGAACTGTTCGCGCACCTGGTCGTTGGCACAACGCGCGGCCACGATCTGTTCGCCGCCGGTCAGTTCGGTGGTTTCACCAAAGCACAGGTAATTGCCCAGGGCATGCAGCTTGTCGAAGGCATCCCCGACGGTGGGGTTGGCGCCGCAGCCGCTGGTGGTGTCGCTTTCGCCGCACTTGGTGCTGACCCACAGCTCGTGGATGGGGCAGACCTCGCGCTGCTTTTCGCTGGCCCATTGCACGTAGTCGCGCGCGGCCTTGCTGGCGCGCAGGATGGTGTCGTGGTCGCCATGGCCTTCAATGCCGAAACCCACCACCGGCTTGCCGGTGGTGGCGATGCCGTCCACCACCTTCTTCGTCCAGCCGTCTTCGATGCCGATGACGACGACCGCCGCCACATTGGGGTTGCAGCCGGCGCCGATGAGGGTGCGGAAGTGCAAGTCCAGGTCGGCGCCGAACTGCAGCCGGCCATAGGGGTGCGGGATGGCCATTGCACCCTTGATGTTGTGGGCGACGGCTTCAGCGGCAGCGTTGGACAGGTCGTCCAGCGGCAGGATGATGACGTGGTTGCGCACCCCAACGCGGCCGTTTTCGCGGCGGTAGCCGAGGAAGGTGGTGTTCTTGTCGATGACGGTCATGGTCTCACCACCTCTTGGTCTTGATGTTGTGAACGTGGGCGTGTTCGCCCGCCTTGATGGGTGCCACGACCTTGCCCATGCTGATGCCGTACTTGATGACGGTGTCACCGGCGGCCAGATCCTTCAGCGCCACCTTGTGACCGATGGGAATGTCTTGCCGGGCATCGACGGACATCATGCGGTCCTCGTCCATGATCCAGCCGGTCAGGGCCATGCCGGCCTGCACGCCTTCCACCACCACCACGGCCACGCTGTCGTGGGCGTCGTGCAATACGAAATGAATCATCGGGGGGCTCCTTTGCGCCGGTGTGGCCTGCCACGTCGGGCCGGGCCGGCGCCAAGTATCGAGGGCTGCTTTCCTTGCGTCAAACAGGTCATATGTATGACCTATAAGTGTTGGGATGCACTGCCTAGAATCAAGCGATGCCCACCCACATTGCCGGTAAAGCGGCGACCCCGCGTGCCGCTGACTTTCGGTCGATCCAGCCCGAAGCCGCCGGCATGCCGCTGTTCCGTGCCGTGCGCCTTTCGCTGCTGCGCGCCATCGAGGCCGGCACGGTTGCACCGGGCCACGCGCTGCCCAGCGAGACGGAACTGGCATCGCGCTTCGGCGTGTCGGTGGGCACGGTGCGCAAGGCGGTGGACGACTTGGTGACCGAGCACATCCTGGTCCGGCGCCAGGGCTGTGGCACCTTTGTCGCCACGCACACAAGCGACCGCTTCCTGTTCCAGTTTTTCCACGTCGAAAGGACCGACGGCCTGCGTGAAGCGCCGCAGGTGGAACTGGTGTCGTTTGAGCGCACCCGGCTGGATGAAGACGCAGCAGCCGCGCTGTCGCTTAAAGCCGGTGAGCTGGCGCTGCAGATTGAAAACCGCCTGCTGCTGCAAGGCCGCGCGGTGGTGCATGACCGGCTGGTGTTGCCGGCGGCGCTGTTCCGCGGCTTGACCGAAAAACGTTTTCGCGAGCGCAAGAGCACCATCTACCACCTCTACCAAACCGAGTTCGGCATCACCGTGGTGCGCGCCCACGAACGGGTGCGCGCGGTGGGCGCAGACCGCGCTGCAGCGCGTGTGCTGGGCGTGGCGCCCGGGCTGCCGCTGCTGCAGGTGCGGCGGGTGGCGATCGCACTGGGCGGCCGCGCGGTGGAATGGCGCGTCAGCACGCTCGTCACGGCCCAGCACGACTACGTCAACCTGCTGTCGCGGCCTGCATGAGGCGGCTTGCGGCGTTGCCAAGGCTGCTGTTGACGCTGTTTCGGGCGTTGTTGCCAGGGCTGGCGCTGGCCGCCTTGCTGGCGACGGCGGCCACTTTCGTTGCGGCTTTGCACGGTGGCCCTCAGATGCTGTACGCCCTGTTTTTCGGCATGTCGCTGAACTACATGGGCCGCGCGGGGCGGACGGCCGCGGGTGTGGAATTTGCCTCGCGCACGGTGTTGCGGCTGGGGGTGGGCCTGCTGGGCGCGCGCATCACGGCGGCGCAGATCGTCGCCCTGGGTTGGCAGACGGCCGTCGTGGTGGCGCTGGCGGTGCTGACCACGCTGTGGACCGCGCTGTGGCTGGGCCGTCGCCTGGGTTTGTCGCGGGCGCAGAACGTGCTGGCTGGCGGCGCGGTGGCCATCTGCGGCGCATCGGCCGCGCTGGCCATTGCCGCAGTGTTGCCGCGCCACAAGGACAGCGAACGTTTCACGCTCGTCGTGGTGGTGACGGTGACGTTGCTGTCGACGGTGGCGATGGTGCTGTACCCGCTGCTGGTGCGCTTGTTGGGCCTGCCGCCGGCGCTGGGGGGCCTGTTCCTGGGCGGCACCATCCATGACGTGGCGCAGGTGGTGGGCGCCGGCTACACCATCGACCCGGCGACGGGGGATGCGGCCACGGTGGTCAAGCTCTTTCGCGTCACGCTGCTGACGCTGGTGGTGGCTGGCGTGGCTTTTGTTTTTCGCGATGAGCGGGCGGCGGCCGCTTTGCCTGCGGTGGGCGGCGCAGCGGTCGGCAAGCAGTCGAGTTTGCTGTCGATCTTGCCGTGGTTCCTGTGGCTCTTCATCGCCATGGTGCTGCTCAATTCCACCGCCCTGCTGACGTCGGCCGTTCAGCAAGGGCTGGGTCAGGTGTCGCGCGCCTGCCTGGTGGTGGCCATTGCCGCGCTGGGCATGAAGACATCGTTCAAGCAGTTGGCGCGCATGGGCTGGCAGCCGGTAAAACTGATCGTGGCCGAGACGCTGTGGCTGGCGGTCTTTGTGCTGGCCGCGGTGCTGTGTCTGCGCTGAATCAACCATTGCCGGAAGCCCTGCTTCACGTGCTCCCCCTGGCCACCAGCGCCCACGACAGCGACACCGGCACGGCGGCCTTGCCATGCCGCAGCGCGTCCAGCAGCGACTTCGCCGTCTCGCTGCCAATGGCATGGCGCGGCAACTGCACGCTGGACAGCGCGGGGCTCAGTTGGCGCGCCAGTGTGAAGTCGCCAAAGCCCAAGAGCGCCATGCGACCAGGCACGCTGACCTTGCGCCGCGCCGCTTCCAGCAGCGCACCGCAGGCCAGGTGGTCGTTGGCAAAAGCGGCTGCGGTGATCATGGGCGGTCCTGCTCGCACCAGGTCGCCCAGCACCTGACGGCCGGCGTCGAAGGCGTCACCTTCTGGCGCCACCAGCACCGTCGCCTGGGCGCCGGTTGAGCGCACGGCGGTGGCAAAGGCCAGACCGCGTTCGTGGGCGCGGTAGTCCTCGGCCACGCCGCTGTCGACATAAGCCAGGCGGCGGTGGCCACCGCGCAGCAGGTGTTCAGCCATCGCGCGGCCGACCTCGTCGTGGTTGAAGCCGATCTGGGTGAAGCTGGTGCGGCGCGCCCCGCGCTCGGGCGGGTGGTGGTCCCAGATCTCGATCACGGGCGTACCGGCGGCCTTGGCGTTGGCCAACAATTTCTGCGCACCCGGTGAATGGCGTCGGCCGGTCACGACCACCGCCGCCGGGTGCCAGCCCAGCAGCGCGCGCAGCTGGTGTTCTTCACGCTCCAGCGAATAGCCGGTGCTGGCGATCAGCAATTCGAAGCCTGCGGCCTGCAAGCCATCGCTGAGGCCCTGGGCCGTTTCCGCAAAGATCGAATTGGCCAGGTTGGGCAGCAGCGCCGCGACGATGTTGCCCGCGCCGCTGGCCAGCAGGCCGGCCTGCTTGTTGGGCACGTAGCCAGTCGCTGTCAATGCGGCCTGGATGCGCTCTGCCGTGTCGCGCGCCACCACGGCGGGTTCCCGCAGGAAGCGCGAGACCGTGATGGACGTGACACCGGCCGCCGCAGCCACGTCTTGCAGCGTCACGCGGCCGTGGCCGCGCCGGGCCGGGCGCGGCGCGGCGCGGGGGGTGATGGAG
>JAYSYB010000002.1:0-2638 GCA_043716775.1 Rubrivivax sp. | reverse complement strand
TGCATGCCGGTGGCAATGCTTTCACCCTGTGTGTCGATGGCCTTCTTCAGCGCCTCGGGGTTCAGCGCCAGGAAGTTGCTGGGGCTCGTCATGTCCACCCACTGCTGCACCGCAAAGCGCACGCGCGCCTTGGTCTTGGCGTCGCCCTGCATGCTGTCGGCCAGCTCCAGCATCGTGCGGGCGTTCAGCAGGTAGAGCTCAGCCGTCATCGCTGCGGCCGGGTTGCTGAGCCATTCGCTGGCGGCGAAGCGGCGGTCACCCAGCGGCGTGGCCTTGGCTGCCGGGTTTGCGACTCCATCCTGCAGGCGGTGGATCGAGTGGTTCCAGAAGTCGGTGGCGCTCTTGAGGTAGTCACCCTGGATGCGCGTCAGTTGGTCCAGCGGCATGTTCAGGGCCGCAACGGCGTTCGCGGCCTTCATTGCATCCAGGGCATCGGCCATGGGCAGCGGCATTGGCTGGCTCGGGGTAGTCTTGGCTTTCATGTCGGGGGGCTCCTGGTGCGCCGCCGGGCCTGCAGGCCTGCAGCTTGTGATCGACTTCACGTTGTACGCCAACCGGCTGACGGCGCGATGACTGGCTTTTTCATATTACGGAATACTGAATCATAATCTGATATGTACCTGGTGGCTATTGCGTGGATCTACGTAGTGCTGATGATGTCGGTGGCTGAAGCCATCTCGTCACAAGGCACCGTGCTGGGGGCGGTCATCACCTTTGTCTTGTACGGTGTGATGCCGCTGTCGATCCTGATGTACATCATGGGCACACCCGGGCGCAAGCGGGCACGGCAGGCGGCCGAATCAGCGCAGGCAGATGGCAGCGGCCATGCGGCCCGTAATGCCATCGCGGCGGAAGGAAAAGAACCTTGAGACTTCTTCGACGGTGCAGGCTGCCAGGACGCTGACGGCACCCACGCCGGCCGTCGCCAGTCGCCGCTGCGCCAGGCGCTGCAGGTTCGCCAACCAGCGTGCAGAACCGTCCGGGCGGCTGCGGAGCACGAAGCTGTCGGCATCCACCGGGTTGGCGAAAGAGTTGAAGGGGTCGGTGACAGGGTCGGTGAAGGCTTGGAACACATCACCACCGACCTCAAACTGGCGGGGTCCGATGCAGGGGCCGAGCCAGGCCACCACATCCCCTGGCGCGACATCGGCGCCCTGCTGCAAAGCCCGCAGCGTTGCTTCCAGCACACCAGCAGACAATCCGCGCCAGCCGGCATGGGCGGCAGCCACGGCGCGGCCGCTGCGCGCGGCAAAGAGCACCGGCATGCAGTCCGCCACCTGGACGGTGCAGGCGATGCCGGGCTCGTCGGTCCAGGCGGCATCGGCAGGCTCTGCGGGCTCTTGTTGTTGATCTGCTTGACCTGCCCGAAGCCTGAGCACGTGGGTGCCATGGACCTGACGCAGCCAGATCGGCCGCGCACCCAGCGCCGCCGCAAAGCGAGCGCGGTTCTCGGCGACAGCAACCGCGTCGTCGCCGACCGCCACGCCCAGGTTCAGGCTGTCCCAAGGCATGGCACTCAGGCCGCCTTCGCGCGTGCTCATCGCAGCCACCACACCCGGCGGCGCGGGCCAGTCGGGGCGCAGGAGTGGCAATGGCGTTGACAGCGGCCTTGGCTGTGGCATCAGCCCGGCCCGCTCACTCGGCGTCGGGGCACTTCTCGGGCCGCGTTTCTTCAAAGGCCGGCAGTTTCATGCAGGCCTCAAACACGCGCATGACGTTGGGCACGTGGTCGAGCCTGCAGTTAAAGCGCTGGGCGTTGAAGATCTGCGGCACCAGTGTGCAGTCGGCCAGCGTCGGCGTGTCGCCATGGCAAAAGGTGGACGGCTGCGCGGCGAGCTTGCTTTCCACCACTTCAAGACCCGTTTCCACCCAGTGGCGGTACCAGCGGTTTTTGTCGTCTTCGCTGACCTTCATCTCGCGCACCAGGTAGCGCAGCACGCGCAGGTTGTCCAGCGGGTGGATTTCGCAGGCAATGTCTTGCGCAAGCGCGCGCACCCGGGCGCGTTCCGCCGGGGTGCCGGGCAGCAGCGGCGGCTGCGGGTGCGTTTCATCGAGGTATTCGATGATCGCCAGCGACTGCGTCAGCGCGTGCGCTCCGTCGATCAGCGTCGGCACCAGGCGCGATGCCGCCACGGCCGTGTACGAGTCCTTGAACTGCTCGTTCTTGGCCAGGTGCACCGAGGTGTAGTCGCAGTTCAGGCCCTTGAGCGCCAGCGCAATGCGCACCCGGTACGAGGCTGACGAGCGGAAGTAGTTGTACAGCTGCATGGCCGTGTCTCTCTGCGTCAACGCACCGCGACCTTGAGCGTGCCCAGCCCCGCGATCGCACCTTCCATCAGATCACCCCGCACGACTGCGGCCACGCCGGCTGGCGTGCCAGTGAAGATCAGGTCACCGGGCTGCAGCGTCCAGGCTGCACTCAGGTGTTCGATGGTTTCGTTGACGTTCCAGATCAAGTCCTTCAGATCGCCCTTTTGCTTGACCGTGCCGTTGACTGCCACTGCAATGGCGCCGGCTGTCAGTTCGCCGGTGCCGGACTTGGGGTGGATGGGGCCGATTGGCGCGCTCTGGTCAAACGCCTTGCCGATGCACCAGGGGCGGCCCTGCCTCTTCATGTCGCTCTGCAGGTCACGGCGGG
>JAYSYB010000001.1:0-2639 GCA_043716775.1 Rubrivivax sp. | reverse complement strand
CCGGCGGTGGGCAGGATGCCCAATTGGCGTTCTACCTCGGCCATCGTGTCGCGCGCCAGACGCTCGCTGGTGGTCAGCAGCACGGCGGGCGAGGTCGGTCCGTGTTCGGCCTGGCCCAGCAGGTCCACTGCGCACATCTCGCCGTCCACCGTATCGTCTGCGATCACCAGCGTTTCAGTCGGGCCGGCAAAGAGGTCGATGCCGACGCGGCCGAACAGCTGCCGCTTGGCTTCGGCAACGAACATGTTGCCCGGGCCCACCAGCATGTCCACGGCCTGCACGCTTTGCGTGCCGATGGCCATGGCCGCCACAGCCTGCACGCCACCCAGCACCAGGATCTGGTCTGCGCCCGCAAAGTGCATGGCGGCCACGATTGCCGGGTGCGGTGCGCCCTGGTAAGGCGGTGCGGTGGCGACGATGCGCTTGACGCCGGCCACCTTGGCCGTCAGCACGCTCATGTGGGCCGACGCGATCAACGGGTATTTGCCGCCAGGCACATAGCAGCCGACGGCGTTGACGGGGATGTGCTTGTGGCCGAGAACCACGCCGGGGAGCGTTTCGACCTCCACGTCCTTCATGCTGTCGCGTTGAATCTGGGCGAAGTTGCGCACCTGCTTTTGGGCGAAGCGGATGTCTTCCACTTCGCGCGGCGACAACTTTTTCACCGCCGCCTCGATGTCGGCTTGCGACAGCGTGAAATCGGCCGGGTCCCACTGGTCGAACTGGCGCGAGTAGTGCCGCACGGCGTCGTCGCCACGGGCTTCGATGTCTTTCAGGATGCCTTCGACAGTGCTGCGCACCTTGGCGTCTGCATCGGCATGGGCGGCGGCGCTTTGGCCGCGTTTGAGATGGCGGATCACGGCAATTTCCTTGTGTCTAACGACGGAGCGGGCGGTGCGTACAGTCGCAGCGCGTGGCAGATGGTGGTTCGTGCATGGGCACTCATCCGGGCCACCTTTTCAGACCTGGATCGACGATGTAGCGAAGGTCGTCGAGAACGTCCAGACCGGTCTGCTGAAGGATGTGCAGCACATCGATCATGACCCAGTTGTCGATGATCTTGCCGTCGCGGTCGGTGCGGTACCAATCGGCCACGCGCATCTCGACGCGGCGACCCGAGGGCGGCAAGCCCAGCCATTGCCCTCCCAGGTGCGTGCCGTAGAGCGAGGGCCAACCGGCAGTGACAGCAAAGCGGCCATCACCCAGGCGGATGTAGTGGCCCGGGGCGTCGTCGGGGCCGGCGTGGTCACGTTTGATGCCCTCGCGGTCCGGAAAAGCCTGGATGAACAGCGCGCCGTGGAAGTCAAGAAAACCGCGCTGCCCGCGGCTGCTGCCAATGCCAGCCGGGCCGTACCACATCATGTTCTTGTGCCAATGCGGGCTGTGCTTGTTGCGCGTGGCGGCCAGATTCTTCAGCTCATCGCCTTTGGCCAAACCCAATTGCATTTCGCGCACCGCCGCAAGCGTGGTGGCGCCGAGTTCGGCGTCCAGGCTCACTGCGGTGGCACCGCTGTCACACGGCGGAAAGGCCCAGGCTTCGGCCGAGCCGGGCATGCGGCGGAAGGGGTAGTAGCCGGCTTGGCGCATAAGATCGACGATGTCCAGCAGCACATAGACCTTCGCGATGCGTCCTTCGCTAAAAACGGCATTGATGCCCCACCGCAGTGTGCACAGGCCGTGTGTGGGCGCAATGCCCAGCCAGGGCGCAGTCAAGTTGCCCATCAACACGCCCCAGGTGCTGACGCATTCGCGGCCCTCGTACTCGCCGGCCAGCATGCAGGCCATGCGGGCTTCCCAGTCAGGGAAGGCCTGGCGCAGCGGTGCCCAAAGCCGCGCGGCGGCCTCGGCATTGCCCTGCAGGTCGTTGATGGGGTGGAAGACGCGCCAGACTGCGTCGGGGTGGCAATGAGCAGCCAGCGTGTGATCGATGGCCGAGCCGTCTGACTCAGACATCTGGTGCAGGAACTCGGCCAGTTGGCGTTTGTTGGCGGCGTGCTTGTTCATGGCGCAAGGTTGATGGGTTCAGCGGGTGTCGGGTTGGGCTTGCGGTGCTGCCGCAACGACGCCCTGGGCCTGGACCTTTTGCGCGTCGATGGCCGCGCGCGTGGCGTCGTGCGTGGCGCGGGTGACGTTGAGCATGCCGTAGAAGATGGCCGCTATCAGCCCCGGTATCACCGACAGCACCCAGGCAGCTGCCAGGCCCATCAACACCGTTTCGGCCACCTGGCCGGGCACCGCCTTGGCCGGGAAGGCGACGACCGCCAGCACCCAGCCCGCAAGCGCCGTGCCCAAGGCCTGGTCGACGCGGGCGAAGAAGGTGCGCGTGGCATACAGCGCGCCTTCCTGGCGCAGGCCGTACTTCAGTTCGTTCTCGTCGGCGATGTCTGCCAGCGCCGAATAGATCGTCGTCGTCATGATGCTGTAGGGCGCGTGCTGCAACAGCGAAAACGCGATCAGGATGGCCAGCAGGTATGGCGTCTGTGCCGACAGGATGCCCAGGTAGCCCAGCGCCAGGGGTATCGCCGGGCCGACGCAATACACGATGAGCGCCAACGTTCCCGTCCAGCGCTTCTCAAACCGGTGGTGCAGCCGGGTGACGATGTACGAGCCGAATACGTAGCCGAACAAACTGCCGATGG